>JAAEZL010000009.1:23044-45522 GCA_018222875.1 Algicola sp. | reverse complement strand
ATGGTGAAGAGTTTGACCAGGTCTTAGAAATAGTCAGAACTATCAATAAACTCGATATGGAAGTGTGCTGCACCTTAGGTATGATTACCGAAAATCAGGCGCAACGTTTAGCCGAAGCTGGCTTATACGCTTACAATCATAACCTGGATTCTTCCGAAGAATATTATAAAGAAGTGATTTCTACGCGTGGCTATGAAGACCGTTTACAAACTATAGATAATGTTCGAAAAACAAACGTCACAGTTTGCTCTGGTGGTATTATTGGTATGGGAGAACATGAAGCTGACAGAGCAGGAATGCTCGTGGCTTTATCAACTCTAAATCCACAACCAGAATCGGTTCCTATTAATGCATTGGTTGCTGTGGAAGGCACACCTCTTGAAGACCAAACACCAGTTTCTATTTGGGACATGGTTCGAATGGTGGCTACCACAAGAATTGTAATGCCTGAAACTCAGGTGCGATAAAGTGCTGGGAGAACAGAAATGACAAAAGAAGGTCAGGCCATGTGTTTCTTTGCTGGTGCAAATTCTATTTTTGCTGGAGATAAATTATTAACAACACCTAATCCTGATGTGAGTGAAGATATGGAACTCTTCAAGCTTCTGGGATTAAATCCGCGGAAACCATTTATCAAGAAAATGCAACCAGAATCGGTTGAAGCTAAAGATTCTCAATACCAGCCTTTAGGAGAAAAACCAAAATGGTCAAGACCTCAACATAAAATTGAGCGCAACGAAGAGGCCAAGCAGAAAGCAAAAGCCATTAAATAGTATGTCCATCGTCGTCGCTATCATATTCATCGTTTTAGGCATTGCCATTAAATACGGTAAACTGTATTTTTTAATTGCTGGTTACAATACCATGTCTGAAAAAGAGCAGAAAAAATATGATATCGAAGGTATAGCAACAGTCTTTAGAAATGCCATGTTTGGAATGGCACTCATCATGATGTTAGGATATGTGATGTCCTTGTGGTTAGACAACCCAAAAATAGAAACCTTCGCTGTTTTTGGAGCTATTGCTATTGGATTGCCTTACCTTTTGATTGTTTCAAATTCCAGCAAATACAAAATCAAAAAAGACAACTAGATTGATTTAAGTGTTACTACTGCTTCACTGAACGCATAAATTTTAACAAACATTGTATTTCGTTTCGTAACGTTTTCTTAACTTTGTCTCTTATCATTTTCTGATGTCAACACTGAATCTTCAAGACATTCCTCGTGTGAAAAACATCACCAAAGAGGAATTCATTTCAAACTACTACAAACCACAAAAACCTGTGGTTATAGAACATTTTATTGAAGATTGGCCAGCCTATAGCAAATGGAGTTTAGACTATATGAAAAGCATTTCAGGTGACAAAATTGTGCCTTTGTACGACGACAGACCTGTAGATTATAAAGACGGTTTTAATGATCCGCATGCCAAAATGAAAATGAGTGAGTATGTCGATTTACTCAAAAGTGAACCGACTAAATACCGTATTTTCCTCTGGAATATTTTAAAGGAAATTCCACAATTACAAAAGGATTTTACCTATCCTGATTTCGGATTAAAATTGATGAAGAGTTTGCCAATGCTGTTTTTTGGCGGAAGAGACTCTCATACCTTTATGCATTATGATATTGATTTAGCAAACATCTTTCATTTTCATTTTGAAGGAAAAAAACAATGTATATTATTTGATCAACAACAAAATAAGTACCTCTATAAAATTCCGCATTCCTTAATTACCAGAGAAGATATTGATTTTTCTAACCCTGATGTTAATAAATGGCCAGCGCTAAAACAAGCCAAAGGATGGCAATGTCATTTAAGTCATGGTGAAGTGTTGTACATGCCTGAAGGTTACTGGCATTATATGAAATACATAACACCAGGATTCTCAATGAGTTTACGTGCCATTCCCAGGCGACCAAAAAATTTAGGAAAAGCTATTTACAATGTACTCATCATGCGTCATTTTGATAATCTGATGAGAAAAATCAAAGGTCAGAAGTGGATCGACTGGAAAAATGAACAAGCCATTATGCGCACTAATAAGAGTTTTTAATACATCTGCTTTTGTATAAAAAACTTGTCTATATTTGCAAACTCAAAATTTTAGAAACAAACTATGAAAAATTTATTTTTTAGCATCGCATTACTTTCTGTTGCATTTGTAAATGCTCAGGCATGTAAAGGAAAAGGAGATCAAAAATTTCAAATAGCAGCGAACCTTCAGGATGAAGCTTCAGGAATTAATGTAAGTTACGATTACGGTTTAGGAGAAAGTTTCTCTGTTGGTGTCGCTTCAACCTATGCGTTGGGAATTGATAGCAGATTAGATGCCGATTTTGGTGACCGTTTTGATTTAGAAGCACGTTTTAATGCCAATCTTGGTAATGTGATTAATGTCGATGATAATTTTGATGTATATCCAGGCTTAAATCTGAGTTTAAAAAACTTTGGTGGTCATATTGGAGCACGTTATTTCTTTTCTGACGGATTTGGCGTGTTTACAGAAGCTAATTTTCCTCTGGCTAAATATAGCAATGATGAAACAGAAATAAGCTACTACATCCACAATCAGTTTACTGTAAATATTGGAGCCAGCTTCAGTTTATAATACATAAAGCCATACAACTTAAAGCATCTTTACCAAAAGGTGCTTTTTTTATGGAATTAATTCACGAATCTTATCGTAAACCATCTGAGATTCCCAACCTCTGTACAACAAATAATCCGCGAGTTTTTTGCGTCGCTTTTGAAGGTTTGATTCTTTAATGGTATCTAACTTTTTTTCAGCTAAGGCATCAAAGGTTGTATAGTAGTCTTCGGTATCAATCTCTTTTAAAGCAATGGCAATAATGGTGTTGTTAATGTCTTTTCGTTTCAACTCTAGCTGTAATCGTTGCTTTCCCCATTTTTTTATTCTGAATTTACCTCGCACAAACGCCTTTGCAAACCGTTCTTCATTTAAAAAATTATGTTGCAGCAAATGCACAATAATCTGATCTCTCGCTTCAGGAATCATGCGCATCTCATATAATTTTTGAGTCACTTCTTTATGACAACGTTCCTGATAGGCACAATACTGCTCTAAGCGTTTTTGCGCTTCGTCGACTGTATATGTTTTTTGTGGAATCATTGTGCAAAAATATAACATTTTGTTAATAAAAGTCGTAACGTAAACCGCTCATTTATAACTATTTTTGCATAAATTTACAAGCTTACCGTTATGGTAATTAAATGGTTTTCCCAATGAAAAAGAATTACGCCCTTGCTGTAATCACATTCCTGTGTGCGATTTTGTCTTCTTACGGACAAGTTTCTGACCTGATCATTTCAGAATATGCTGAAGGATCTAGTTTTAACAAATATGTTGAAATTTACAACGGAACAGGAGCTGCGGTTGACCTTTCTGATTATGAACTTTGGACAGTTGTTAATGGTCATCCAACGTGGCCAGAAAACACATTATCTCTTTCAGGAATATTAGCAGATGGTGATACGTATGTTGTGGCTAGAAGCAACGCAGATTTTACAATAACATCAGCTGCAGATTTAATTAATGATACATTTGTCAATTGGAATGGTGATGATGCTGTGGGTTTAGCTAAATTAGGTGTTTTAATTGATGCTGTAGGAACCGATGGTCCAGATCCTGGATCAGGCTGGGACGTGGCTGGAGATACAAATGCAACTGCTAATCAAACCTTAGTCCGTAAAACAAATACCTGTTCACCAAACACCAACTGGTCTGCTTCTGCAGGAACGTCTGTTGCTAATAGCGAATGGATTGTTCTCGTTAATGATGATTGGTCTGATATAGGAGTACATACTTCAAGTTGTACAGACACCTATTTAGGGTTTGTAAGTGCTATCTCGTCTATTGTTGAAAATGGTGTATCTATTGCTGTTTGTGTAGAAATCCTGAATCCATCACCATCGGCTGATACAACAGTCGATATCACACTAAACGGATTAAGTAGTGCGATTAATGGTACAGATTACGATGATGGTGCTGCGTCGGCAATAACGTTTCCGCAAACCTTAACCTTTCCAATGGGAAGTAGTGCAAATGAATGTTTAACCATTTTTATTGCTGATGATGCTATTTATGAAGGTGACGAAACTGTGGTTTTAAATTTAACTAATCCAACAGGTGGTATTTCTGCCTCTATCTCTGGAAGCTCAGAACATACCTTAACCATTGTAGATGATGAAACACCAGTCATTGCTGATGTGATTATCACTGAAATTATGTATAACACTCCAGGAATTGATGACGAATGGATTGAAATTTGCAATACCACAGGACTAACGCAAGTGCTGAATAATTACAGCATTCGTGTTCAAGGTTATGCAAGTAATCCAGCATTTACATTTCCTGTAACTGGCTCTACAATTGCTCCTGGAGACTGTATCACTATAGCTCTGGGAGAGGATACTTCAAATCCAGTTTTCAATCCTGATTGTCCTTTTACTCCAGATTATAGTAACGGACTAGGTACTGCTAACGTTTTGATAAACAGTCCCGCAGCTACTGGCATCAATATTGAATTAATCGCTTCAGATGGAACTACTGTTGTAGATCTAGTTAACTTTGACGATGCCGATGGTGCTGATGGAAATGGTTCTTCGCTTCATGTGTCAGATGATTCCCTTGATAATTCAGATACCGGAACCAACTGGCAACCTGTTATTACTGGTGGAAGTCCAGGATTTAATACCTTGATTTCACAATGTTCTACTTTAGAACCTGAAATTAATGTTGAAGGTGATATCAATACCTATCCTAATATTTCTAACAACGATGTCACACCTAGTTTTTTTGATAACACCCGATTTTCCAGTTTAGATATTACTGGTGCTTCAGAAACCAAATCCTTCAGAATTCAAAATATTGGATCAGCCGATTTAACGGTAAGTAACATCGAAATCATTGGAACACATGCAGGTGATTTTTCATTAACATTGCCTTCAGGATTACCTATTACAGTGACAGATATCAGTACTAATCCTAATAACCTCGTGGTTTTTGATGTCACGTTTGATCCTATTGCTGTAGGTACGCGAACTGCAACAGTGCGAATAACCAATAATGACGTTGCTGATGGTGAAGGTGAAGAAGTATTTGAGTTTGCCATTCAAGGTGAAGGATTTTGCTCATCTGCAGTAAACACAGTTACACCTTTAAGTGGTCCAGACAATACAGTAGTTACTATTTCCGGTTCTGATTTAGATGGTTCAACAGCTGTAACCTTTGCAGGTTCGCCAATTGCACATACAGTGATTTCTCCAACAGAAATTGAAATTACAATTCCTGATAACGCTATTTCAGGAAGCATCATAGTTACTAACAACATTGGCTGTCAAACCTCTGATGTGTTTACCGTTTTAGACAATAGAATCAGTTCTTGCGAAGGAACTGCTGGTCTTACGCCTACCGATTTATTTATATCTGAAGTTACAGATGCGCCTTCTGGTTCTCATACCTATATTGAAATTTTTAACGGAACCGGAGCTCCTGTAAATCTGGCTGATTATGAAATTAGAGTACATAACAACGGTTCTAACAATTCTGGTGGAGCTAATGTTGACTTAGACGCTTCTTATACAATGCCTAATAATTCGGTATATGTGATTGCTATTGGAGGCACAAATGCTACAGATCCTGAAGGCGGTTATACGGCTAATGAGACCTCTGGCATACCTGCTGTAGATAACAATGATAACATTCGTTTGTATATTGACGATGGTACTACTGAAACATGGATTGATGTCTGGGGAGATTATTCAGGATCAAATTTTACTACAGAACCAAAAGGGTATACGTACAGACGTAAAAATACTGGCATTACAGTACCACGAGTAGCTTCTTGGAATGCGCCAGGCAATATGCAAAATGACTGGGATGCCATTGCTCCAGTTGATTATACAGATATTGGTCTTTTTGATTTTTCTACCGGAACACCTCCTGTAATCACTGATGAACCTGATACTGCAATGTCTTCATGTGATTTAACAGCTTCCTTTACGCTAACTGCTAACCAAGGATTTGCCGGAGGATTACCTTTAGCTTACCAGTGGTTTGTTTCCGTTCCAGGAATTGATGGCTGGTCTGCATTATCTAATGATGCGATTTATAGTGGTGTAACTACAAACACGCTTAATGTTTCAAATACAATTGGTCTTGATAACTATCAATACTATTGTCAGGTGAGAGAAAATGCAGCGACCTGCTATACTGCCAGTCATGCCGTAAGAATCACAAGTCGCAGTACAACTTGGGTGTCACCTGGTACATGGGATAATGGCACACCAGATATCAATACCATTACTGTGATAGATGAGGACTATGATACAGCTACTTTTGGAAGTTTTAGTGCTTGTCGTGTTATTGTAAATGCAACTAATCTCTTAACCATTTCAAATAACACCTTTGTTGAAGTAGAAAATAATGTAACCGTTAACGGAAACATTTTAGTGCAAACGGATGGCTCTTTTGTTCAAAATAGTGATAGTGCTATTGTAGATGGTATCGTTACAGGTGACAAAACAAGAATAACTGTTCAAAAAGAAACAGCTGTTTTAAACTCTCCTCAAGAGTACACGTACTGGAGTTCTCCTGTTTTTGGAGAAACAATTAATGATGGTCTTAGTGAATCTGCAGCACCAAGGCGTTTTTGGTATAATGGTCAGAATTTCAGGGATTCAACTCAAGAAGCCAGCAATGACAATACAACAGTCGCTGGGCAAGATGATATTGATGATGATGGTAACGACTGGCAGTTTGCCAATGGCGCAACAATAATGTCTCCTGGAGTTGGTTATGCAGCAACACATTCAGCTGCTGGTTTCATTGGTGCAGGAAATCAATACATATACACGTTTCAAGGTCCATTTAATAATGGTATTTACAACATTCCTATTTACAGAAATGACGTTGAAACCAATGATAACAACTGGAACTTTATTGGCAACCCTTATCCTTCTGCTATAGATGCCGATTTATTTTTAGCCGCTAATTCAAGTATAGATCAAACGGTTGGAGCTACAAATGGTGCCATTTTCTTCTGGTCTCATAATTTAGCTGCCGATGGAAGTACCAATGGAAATGAGGCTTTAAATTATGCACAAAGTGATTATGCCATTATTAACGGAACAGGCGAAACTGCTGGTGGTGATATGGTTACACCAGATCGTTTTATCCCTTCAGGTCAGGGATTCTTTGTTTCGATGTCTGATGCAGCGCCTTCAACTGTTGTTTCAGGAACTGTAAGAACTACTGATGTTTTATTTAATAACAGCATGAGAGTTACAGGAAATAATGCACAATTCTTTAGAACATCTAATTCTGCATTACCGAACAAATTAAAACTAAATCTAACATCTGATAACGGGATTTTCAATCAGATACTTATTGGTTATGTTAATGGTGCAACAAATGACGATGATGGTATGTATTATGATGCTCATAAGAATTTAGCTTCTAATGCAAATACACTGTTATATTCATTACTTGAAACAAATAGCACCAAGAAACTTGCTATACAGGGAAAAGCTCCTGAAGCTTTAACTTTAGATGAAATAATTCCTTTAGGATTCTTCACTAAAATAGATGAACCAACAATTTACAAGCTATCGATTGCTGACATTGAAGGTGAGTTTATGACTAATAATTCTATTTATTTAAAAGATAAATTGCAAAATATCATACATAACTTGTCTGAAAGTGATTATAATTTTACGTCTGAAACAGGTGAATTCAATACACGTTTTGAAATTGTATTTCAATCGGAAGCCTTATCTATTGCTGAAAACGAAATAGATTCAAATCAACTTACCATTATTGAATTACAGAATGGAAGTGTAAAATTTTCGGTAAATACATCACTAACCATTAATACTATTGAAATTCTTGACCTTTTAGGAAGAACACTTTATAAGCTTAAAGGAACACATTCGACTGAAATATTTGAACTGAATAATTTAAGTCAGTCAGCATATATCGCCAAAGTAAGGTTGTCTAACGGACAAACCATTACTAAACGCGCTATTAAGCGTAACTAAAATCGATTAGATAAAATTTAACGAAGGCTTCAAATACATTTGAGGCCTTTTTATTTTACAAACTATACTTTAAGGACATGATCAGGTTTCTTCCTGGAGCAGCAATTCCCGAAGAATACGTCAAATACCTTTGATCTGTTATATTTTCTATAGCAGCTGTAATAGTGGTTGCTTCAGAGATCTGGTATTGTGTTCTTAAATTTAAAGTGTACCATGAAGGCGAATAAGGGTTGCCGTTGTCGTCTAAAGCGTAGATGTAATCTTTATCGTATTCAGAGGCTGCTAATTGATCAAATGATAATTCGTTATTGTATTCAGCAAAAGCATCAATTTGAAGTTTATCTTTTTTCCATACCAGATGTGTGTTTCCAAAATTGGGTACCACATGTCTGACAGGCAACTCTAAACCATTATCTTCCTGAGTTCCACCAACGACATTGTATTGGGATATGAGTTTTAAATTATTAGAAACTTTAAACGAAATTCCAGCTTCAAAACCGTAAATACGCTCTTTTGAGACATTCTGTACCGCTTGAACAGTACTTAATTCACCATCATATTCTATTTGAGAATCTCCATTTAAGTTAAAGTCGCTTCGCACTAAAGCATTGTCTAAAAACGTGTAGTATGTAGCCATATCTATGATACATACATTATCAAAATTAAGCTTTAAACCTAATTCTGCGCCATAAGCATATTCAGCTTTCAAATTAGGATTTGGCACCACAACAGAACCTGGTTCAGAATCAAATACTTTACCAATATCATCAATATTTGGTGCTCTAAACGCTGTAGATGCATTTAATTTCCACTGAATTATTTCACTTGGCATCCAACTAATTCCTGCGGTTCCGGTTAATGCTCCAGTATCGATATTTGCATCATCAAAAGGCAAATTTAGAAAGGCATTGTTTTCGGTAAAATCAGCATTGGCTACAACATAATTATACCTTACACCAGACTGAAACACAAACTTAGGATTGGGTTTGTATTTATAGCTTGCATAAGCTGCTAATGATTGCCAGTCTGATCCATTTGGATATCTCGATATTGTCTCAACAGATTCGTTTGTTGCTATATTTTCTGTAAGTCCTTCAGACTTGACCTTGTTATAGACATATTCAACGCCGTAAAACAATTCACTTTTTTTACTCAATTGCTTTTCAAAATCTACATTTAACGAATAGGCATCAACAGCTTCTTCTCTTATGTTTCTTTCATCAGACTGAAAATCACGATCAAATCTACTTTCCTGAAAGTTTTGATAAGCAGCTGTTGCCTGAATTTTATCGTATAGATTTGAACTACTGCTTAGTTTTGTAATTTGAAAATTACCCATGAACCAGCGTTGCGGACCGTAATTCCATTCTGCAGAACGCAATTCATCTCCTCTATATCTAATTAATCTGTCGTATCTGGCATAAGACGATGTTGTTGTATAGTATAAGCCTAAATCAAAACTTAAATCTTCTTTAGGTTCGTATCGTGCTTTTTGTAAAAAATTGATTTGATCATAACCTGTAGGCACTTGAATTCTCGGATTATCATTTTGAACAATGACATCCTGACCATTAACTGTTGCTACATATTCTGGTCTCAAATAGGCATCTGGGCCATGCATTCCCATTCTTAAATCATCAAAATCGGTATAACTTATACTACTTAAAAACGCCCATTTTTTTAAACCGAAGTTAAAGTCTAAATGTCCTGTTTTTTCTTTATTCGCGGTCGCGTACCTTGCAACAGCATTGGCATTAAAATACAAAGAGTCTTTATAGGACAGTTGCGGTTTTTGGGTATAAAAACTCATAACACCTCCAATGGCATCACTACCATAAACTACCGAACCAGCTCCTAAAGTAATTTCAGTACTTTGAATGGTGAATGGATCAATGGAAATAACATTCTGGAGATTTCCGCTTCTAAAAATAGCATTATTCATTCTAACACCATCTACAGTAATTAAAAGTCTGTTTGTAGAAAACCCTCTTATTATCGGACTTCCACCACCAAGCTGACTTTTTTGAATGTACACATTACCTGTGCTTTCAAGTAAGTCTGCACTGGTTTGAGGGTTAGCAAATTTGATATCTGCCGAACTTACATTAACAATGGTTTGAGGAATATCACGTTTACTTTGCTCAAATTTAGATGTCGAAATCACCACTTGGTCTAAGCCTTCAACTTTAGGTTCAAGCAAAACAATATTGTTATTTTTCAGAATTGAAGACTTAGTCGTAGTGAATTGAATGTAGAGAATACTTTGAAAATAAATTGTTTCATTGCTATCAAATTGCTCTAAGGAGGCTTTACCATCAATATCGGTTATAGCAGATTTATCTTTGTTTTCATTGTAAATAGTTACTCCGACTACTGGGATTTTAGTTTCCTGATCAAGTACTTTGATGTCTTGAGCATTTGCACTAAAAATGACACATAAATAAATAGCTAGAGTTTTAATTAACTTCATAAAAATAATTCACTTTTTTAATTGAATACCTGGTTAAATACTTGTAAAGATTTGGGTTTTTTAAAGCTGCCCAAATGTAATTCAAAATACAACAACAGCATTGTTAAAAACGATTGTCTTTGTTTTGAGCTCATTTTGATGGTTTTTAAATCATCAAAATTTATGCCTAACAATCGTTTGAGAAGTGTTAAATTTTCTCCGGAAACAGAATACATATTTGATTTTTGAGTTTCGAATAATCCGTTTGAAAGATTGAAATATGGAGCATCACTAGTTGTGCTTTCGGGATAAAACCCAAGATACTGTGTTAGGTTTAACAGGAACAGTAAATGAAAGTTTGAATAGTCTTCCTGATAATCTAACCATTTAAGGGTTGTTTCAAGATATTGATACAATGAGGTATTCTGCTCTTCTTCTTTTAATACAGTTGATAAAATTTCAGCCAGAAACATGGCAATAGAACTCTTATAAACATTTGTATGAATGCTTCTGTAAATAAAATCTACCTTAACTTCTTTTATGTACTGAAGCGTTTGATTTGCTTTAAAATTTTCTTCAATCTGAAGTTGAGATAATAATTGAAAATAAACAGCTTTAGATGATCCTTTACTGGATTTTAATGCACCACGAATTAAATATGAGACGAGACCGTTTTGTTCGGTAAAACATTTAACAATAAGATCGTTATCGCGATATTTAACTTTAGAAATAACAATGGCTTTATTTTTTTGAAGCATCGTAACTGTGCAGTATGATTACCTTACAATAAGTAATTTTAATATTTTGGTTTCAAAGGAATCTAAGTCGGAAATAAAAATGAGATACACGCCTGTTGCCACAATGTTATTTGCGAGGTTTTTACCATTCCAAACAGCTGTTCCTCCATCTATTGCAAAATTATAGTTAGCACTAGAACTTCTCTGATTTACTCTAGACTGAGCTTCAGCAACAAGATTACCTTCAATATCTGTGATTTTAATATTTACATTCTCGGTAAGGTTAGATATTTTAACGCCATTATTAATATCATTTAAATTGCTTGATCCAAGAATATTGTATTCTGGTCGCACAGGATTTGGATACACAAAAGCCTGATCTAAGGTCTCTTCAGGTTTTGTTCCACCAGAAGAAAACGAAAGTAATCCATTTGGTGTAGCGATGTACACTCTTCCCGTCGAAGGATCTATAGATACTTCATTAATATTATTGGTTGGTAATGGCGAATTATCTGTTGTAAAATGAAAAATAGTTTGCTGTCCGTCTGGAGAAAAATAAAACAGTCCTGAATCGGCAGTACCAATCCATTTATTATTTGAACCATCTACAGCAATAGACGTTATTAATTGGTTTGAAAGCAATTCTTTAGGAATACCTTCCTCTAAAATCACAATATTATTGACAACGGGATTTGTGAAAAAATTGGCAGGACTAAATAAAATTCTCAGCCCTTTTTCAGTTCCAATCCAAAGTTGACCATTATTATCTATCTCCAGAGCTTTAACATAAGGTGAAGGAAAATTTTCTGCTTCACCAGCAGCGAAACTCAAGAGTTCGTTCCCACCACTTTCATTAAAACCTACTAAACCAAAAGAAAATGTACCTGTAAATTTAGTGTTTTGACTGTCAACTACTATTGATGAAAATCCAATGTTCGTATTAAAGGGAGGCACTGGAATTATAGGTGTGAAATCATAGGACGTCCATTGCTCATTCTCTAACTTATTTAACGGTCTTGGATTTCTGGCATTCATTACCCATAAAGCTCCATTTCTGTCAAAAACGGATGTTGTTATGAGTTTAAAATTTCCAGAGAATGGTGTTAAGGTACTGTTATCTTGATTATAAAGTATGGTTGGTACTTCGTCATTAAATTGAATTAAACCAGACCAATACGATGCAATGAAGACTTGATTTGTATTAAACGGATTGATAGAAATATCAGATAAATAAAAAGGATCTTGAATAACTGAGGCGATAGTATCATAAGGAATATTATTCCATTCTTCATTTTTATAGTGACTAACTCCAGTTCGTCGAATCCCTCCATTAAAATTAAAGGTTCTTGAAAACCCTCCAAAAACAGCCCAAATTTCGTTTGGTATGGTCTTAATTGAAAACACATTATTTCTAAGTGGTCCATCTGGATGGATTTCTTCAAAGATATCTGGACTAGTAAAAGTTGTCTTAATAACGCCTCGTCCAGGTTTACCTTGTTCTGCTATCCCGATAGTTCCTATAAATATTTCATCCAGATTGTTTGTTGTACCAGCAGTGAATTGAACACCTAAATCAGGATCATTATCAATGACAGTAACAGGATTAAATAGGTCATCATAAATATAAACCTGATTAACCGTAGTAACTACTAAATTCTCTCCTGTACTTCTCATATCAACAGGCAACAAAGGATATTGAAATAGAGGCGAAAAGGGATTAACTAGTATATCAAAAATATTTTTATTGAGTTCTATGGCATAAATTTTATCACCAATACTTTCAATAGCTACAAAATTTCCTCCTCTTATACTTTCCCATTGATTATAATCTATAAGATTAGGGTTTGACAAATCACCTCTTTTGATGCCTGTATTATCTCTGCAGGCAGCATAAACAAACCCATCGACAACTGTTGTTTGAGTAACTCTTATCTGTGAGCCTCCAGAACCGATAAAATAGGTGTCACCAAACTCCAATCGTTCTAAATCATATACAGAAATGCCATAATCTGTTGAGATATATAACAAGCCCTCATGTTCATAAAAATGATTAATATTTTTTTTATCTGGTGGTATGGTGACTTTATTTAAGATATCGATAACGACTAATACTTCATTATTACTCAAAACAATATCTATCAATCCTGTATCATAACCAATCACCAGAGCATTGTTAGCTTCACTGTAATACACACTAGAGATTACGCCTCCAGACAAGCCTTCTATGGTACTGATTTTAGCAATTTCACTGGTATTGTAATCAAATGTAAAAACAGCATTTTCAGAAGCCGCATACAAAACATCTTCACTACTGGAAAAATCTGTAATATTAAGGTATGAAAAATGCCCTTTCCACAAACTTGAGAAGTCCTGACCAGAAATTGGTCTACAAACTATTAAAAATAAAATGAATGTAAGTAATTTGAGAGGCTTCATTAAAATCGTGCTTTGAGAGGCTTAAATATTAACCAAAAATAACATATTTTATTGTATATTCGATTTTCGTTTCAAATTAAGATATGTTATTTAGCAGCCCTGTTTTTCTCTTTCTTTTTTTACCTGTAACATTACTCTTATATTATATTATTCCTAAGAAATTTAAAAATGCTTTTCTGCTTTTAATGAGCATCGCTTTTTATAGTTGGGGAGAATCTGAATTGGTTTTTTTAATTTTACTTTCTGCCATTGTCGATTTTTCTTCGGCATTAATTATTGAAGCTGGTAAAAAAAAAATAGGTTTATCGTTATCGCTGATTTTTAATTTAGGAATTCTTCTATATTTCAAATACGCTGATTTTGCTTTTTCGAATTTATCTAATGTCCTACATCATTTTAATATAAGTATTGAAGATGCTTCAAGGTTTTCTGATATCATCTTGCCTTTAGGTATTAGTTTTTACACATTTCAAACCATGTCTTATACGATTGATGTCTATAGAGGTCATGTTAAAGCAGATCGCAATTTTATAAATTTTGCCACTTATGTAACCCTTTTTCCGCAACTAATTGCTGGTCCTATTGTTAGATATAAGGAGATTGAAATAGAACTTAAAAACCGTAAAACGACCTTACCTCTTTTTACAAAAGGAGTTGAACGATTCATTATTGGTTTAGCAAAAAAAATGATAATTGCTAATAACTGTGCTTATTTAGCAGATGGCATATTTAATATGCCCAATAGTGAAATGTCCTGGGCTTTGGCATGGTTTGGCATATTAGCATATAGCTTTCAAATTTATTTTGACTTTTCAGGATACTCAGACATGGCTATTGGTTTAGGGAAAATGCTCGGCTTTAATTTTCCTGAAAATTTTAATTTCCCATACATATCAAAGTCTATCAGAGAATTTTGGAGACGATGGCATATGACATTATCGTTTTGGTTTAGAGATTATCTCTACATCTCATTAGGAGGCAACAGGCTGAGCAAAACGAGAACTTATTTTAATCTCTTCTTGGTGTTTTTCTTAACTGGTCTATGGCATGGAGCCAACTGGACATTTATTATTTGGGGATTAATTCATGGCAGCTTTATTATTTTAGAGCGTACAGGTTTTAGCAAAATTTTAGACAAACTTCCAAAATTTGTATCGCATTTGTATTTGCTTTTAGTCATCGCTTTTTCATGGGTATTTTTTAGAAGTGAGACTGTCAACGATGCGCTACTCTATTTAAAATCAATGTTTGCATTTGATGTTAAAACAAATATAGACTTCCTGCTTTTTTACCTTTCTAATGAAATGCTAATTGTATTGGTTTTAGCTATTTTACTTTCTACACCAATTCATAAAAAGTTAATAGCGATTCCTTTTAAAAACAATCCGAAACTGCATGTAGCTTTTAAGTATTCCTGCTTAACCTTTCTGTTTTTAATTTGCTGTATTTATATCTCAATTGATTCGTATAACCCTTTTATTTACTTTAGATTTTGAGTATTAATAAAACCATAAAACAGATATTTTGCATCCTTTTTTTTGGAGTTCTCATTATTCCGAATTTGGTGATGTTTTTAAATTCTGATGACAAGAAGGTTCCTATGCTGAGTTTTAGCAACTTCAAAGAATCTATCAAAAATTTTAATAGTTATTACACTGAAAATTTTGGGCTTAAACCTGAAATGCTGGATTCTTATATTGAGTTTAAATTAAATGTATTGAACGACAATCCTTTACCTGACAGAGTATTAATTGGAGAAGAGGGTTGGTATTTTTTAGGAAATCATCACGAAAATTTATTTGATGATAGTTTTGGAAACGCTCCATTATCACAGTTAGAGCTTGAAAAAATAAAGAATAATATTAAAGCCATCAATGAAAACTTAGCATCAAAAGGAATTGAGTTTCATATTGTTGTTCCTCCAAACAAGCATAGGGTTTATGCTGAAAACTTACCTTACAGAATGCACCAGAAGCCAACCAGACTTGAGCAAATAAATGCATTTATAAAAAAGGAGATTGATTTTGAAATATTAGATTTAAAAGATACTTTAAGTGAACACAAATCATCAGAGATTCTGTATTATAAAACGAATACCCATTGGAATGATATTGCTGCTTATATAGGTTATCACAAAACACTTAACACCATAGACCTTGATGTTCCTAAAGACCATATTTCTAATTATAATCGGGAATATGGACCTATCAAGCGAGGTGATATCACCGAAATGATTAATATAAAATCTGATGAAAACATAGTGTATTTAAGTAAAAAAAATCCGTCAGATATCATGCAGTTAAAATCTGAGAATCATCATTTACATTTTAGAAATCCAAATGGCACTAAAAAATTAATCATGTATCGGGATTCGTTTTCCAACGCATGGATGAGATTTTTCAATTCAAGTTTTGGTGAAACTATTTATTTGAGAGGTTACAACATTCAGCCTAACATGATTACCAACGAAAAACCAGATGTTGTAATATTTGAAATTGTTGAAAGACAACTAACTACCATATTATTAGATTTATAAAACAGAAAGACCTTCATTAAATGAAGGTCTTTTCAAATTCTATAAATTTTAAAGGTTTTTAAACAACACCTTGCGCTAACATAGCATCAGCTACTTTAACAAAACCTGCAACATTTGCACCTTTTACATAATCAACGTAACCATCTTTTCTTGTTCCGTAAGTCACACATGATTGATGAATATCGTCCATAATTTTATGCAGCTTTGCATCAACTTCTTCTCTGGTCCAGTTCATACGTAAAGAATTCTGACTCATTTCTAAACCTGAAGTTGCCACACCTCCAGCATTTGATGCCTTTCCTGGTGAGAACAATACTTTTGCGTTTTGAAATGCCTCAATAGCTTCTGGTGTAGTAGGCATATTTGCACCTTCTGCGACAACAATAACATTGTTATCAATTAATGCTTTAGCTTCTTCACCATTTAATTCATTTTGAGTTGCACATGGTAAAGCAATATCACAATTTACAGACCATGGTCGTTTTCCTTCGTGATAGGTAGCAGATGGATAATGATTAACATATTCGCTTATTCTGCCACGCTTCACATTTTTAAGATTCATTATAAATGCTAATTTATCAGCATCAATTCCATCTGCATCGTGTATGTATCCACCAGAATCAGACATGGTAACAACCTTTCCACCTAACTGAGTTGCTTTTTCACATGCGTATTGTGCTACATTTCCAGAGCCTGAAATGACAACGGTCTTATCTTTTATGGTATCATTTTTAGTTTTAAGCATATTTTGCGCAAAATACACACAACCATATCCTGTTGCTTCTGGTCGAATTAAAGAACCTCCGTAAGACATTCCTTTGCCTGTAAAAACTCCAGTAAATTCATTTTGCAATCTCTTGTATTGACCAAACATATAACCAATCTCTCTGCCTCCAACTCCAATATCTCCAGCAGGCACATCAGTATTTGCTCCAATATGTCTGAATAATTCTGTCATAAATGACTGGCAAAAACGCATCACTTCATTGTCACTTTTACCTTTTGGATTAAAGTCTGAACCACCTTTTCCTCCACCCATTGGAAGTGTTGTTAAAGAGTTTTTGAACACCTGCTCAAATCCTAAAAATTTAAGAATGCTAAGATTTACTGAAGGATGAAAGCGTAAGCCTCCTTTGTAAGGTCCAATAGCAGAGTTAAACTCCACTCTAAAGCCTCTGTTTACCTGAGTATTTCCCTGGTCATCAATCCAAGGCACTCTAAAAATAATGGTACGCTCTGGTTCAACCATACGCTCTAATAACATTTTTCCCTGATATTTAGGATTATCTTCAATAAAAGGAATTACTGTTTCGGCAACTTCGTGCACTGCTTGCAAGAATTCGGTTTCATGACCGTTTGTTTCTTTCACAAGATTTAAAAAAGTTTCAATTTTATCTTTCATCTATTAAATTATTAATAATCAATGTACATTTTAGTAGCACAAAGATACATTATCTTTAAAATTTAAGTATATATTTTTTTATATTCTCAATATAAGTATAACAAATTAATTGTATTCTAAATTAAAAATAACAAGAGAAATTACTTTTGTTTGGTAGTTAGAGCAGTTTTTATATATTTGTTAACAAATATGCCCTTGGTAATTTTGAACCCTATGACGTTTAATTTTAAACAATTAACATTTCTATTCGTTTTCATAATGGGTATTAATGAAGTGTCTGCTCAACTCGGCTTTTCACACGAAATAGGTGTTATCGCGGGTCCCGTAGCTTTCCAATCAGATTTTGGTGTACGTAATGATTTCGAAACGAACTCTGGAAACACAGGAATTGGTATTGGTATCATACATTATATCAATTTTGCTTACAGAGCAGATTGTAACTGTTACTCTACTGATACATTCTGGAACGACCACTTTAAAATTAGAAATGAAATCTCTTGGAATAGGACAACCTTAAACCATTTTGGAGAGTGGGTAGATCGCTCATCGACGAATTCAGAATACTTAAAATTAGAACAACATACTGGTATTGCAAACAACTTTGATATTGGTACTCAAATAGAATTTTTCCCTAAAAGTATCCGATCATTTCAGTCTTTTGGATACTCATTTGCTCCTTTTGTGAGTTTAGGGGTTCATTTTACGTCTTATAACCCTACAGTAGAAACCTCTGCTGCTGATGGTAATATTAATAATGCAAATAACTTTTTTGGTGGATGGGCAAATGCTGCAGATCCTAATGTGAATGAAGATCCATTTTTATTTGATGGAAGTGGTACAGCTTGGTCTGTAGTAGGAAGTCTTGGTACGCGTTATAAGTTAACTTTATTGTCTGATTTGATGATCGATTTAAGATGGCAGTATTTTTTTAATGACAAAGTTGACGGTTTAGATCATAATTTACCGTCTAATAAAGCCAACGACTGGTTGGTTTGGTTAAATTTTGGATACATCTACTATTTAGATTAAAGTATAAATAAACATATAATAAAAAAGACCAAGTTTTCACTTGGTCTTTTTTATTGTGTAGTATATGTATTATCCAATAGCCTGTTTTAAGTCAGCTATTAAATCGTCTTCATCTTCGATACCAACACTCAACCTGATTAAAGAATCTACAACGCCTGTTTTTTTCCGTTCCTCCTTAGGAATACTTGCGTGTGTCATACTTGCTGGATGTCCTGCTAAAGATTCAACACCTCCTAATGATTCTGCTAAAGTAAATACCTTTAAATTTTCAACAATCTTGATCGCTTCTTCATAGTTATTTCCTTTAGTTGTAAACGATACCATTCCTCCAAAATCACTCATTTGGTCTTTAGCGATAGTGTGGTTTGGATGACTTTCAAAACCTGGCCAGTACACATTTTCTATTTTTGGATGCTTTGCTAAAAATTCAGCAACTGCTCTGCCATTTTCACAATGACGTTGCATTCTAATATGTAAGGTTTTTATTCCTCTGAGTGCTAAAAAACTATCCTGAGGACCACATACAGCTCCACTGGCATTTTGTATAAAATACAAACGATCTGCCAAAACTTTATCCTTAATGACCAGTGCTCCCATAACTAAATCGCTATGACCTCCTAAGTATTTGGTGGCAGAATGCATTACGATATCAGCTCCTAAATCTAATGGTCTTTGCAGATATGGTGTTGCAAATGTATTATCAACGGCTAGTAAGACCTGATGCTTTTTAGCAATTTGAGAAGTTGCTTTAATATCTATAATATTCATCATTGGATTTGTAGGTGTTTCAACCCAAATCAATTTTGTGTGTTTATTGATGTAATTTTCAATATTTGAAGCATTTTGCATACCTATAAAATGGAACTGTATACCAAACTTCTTGTAGATGTTTGTAAATAATCTATACGATCCTCCATACAAATCATTGGTTGAAATCACTTCATCTCCAGGCTCTAGCAACTTAATAACGGCATCAATAGCTGCTAAGCCGGAACCGAAAGCTAACCCGTAATTTCCATTTTCAATACTGGCGAGCGCATTTTCCAGAGCAGTTCTGGTTGGATTATGAGTTCTGGAATACTCGTAACCTTTATGACCTCCAGGTGTTGATTGTGCGTACGTTGACGTTTGATAAATTGGTGGCATCACACTGCCATAAGCTGGATCAGGTTTTTGTCCGCCATGAATTGTTTTGGTGTTAAATTTCATTTGTCTTTTTTTGCCTTAAATCCTCAGAAGACAATGATTATTTTATTGCTTTGAGAATACAACAAATTAAAACTTTAATTCGTTCTATTCAAATCTAAGTAATACCTTTATTGAATGTTTAACAAATTGAGCCCTGTTTTGAAAAAATACTTCATTTTAATAGTCATTTTAAGCGTCGTTTTTTCTTGTAAAGAAGACATAAATATTGAGTTTTCAGAAGCACATTTTGAAACTTCAAAAGATGCAGATATCTCCATAAATTATCCTAAAGCTGAAGGCAATAAGGAGGTTTCAGAACTTATAAATACTACCATTGAAAATTATATTGTAGGTCAGACTAATTTTAGTGAAGATTCATTAACTCATCTTTCAATAAAAGATGCTATAAAGCGTTTTAATGCTGAATTTAATTCCTTTAAAAGCGACTTTCCTGAAAGTTCTCAAAAATGGGAAGCATTCATTGATGGTGAAGTTACCTATCGTTCTCCTGAGGTCATAAGTATCGCTATAAATTCGTATTTAGATACAGGTGGAGCTCATGGAAATACCAATGTAAGATTTTTCAATTTTCATCCGCAAACTGGTAAATTATATTCAAAAGCTGAACTTATAAGTAATGTTAAAAATCTTTCGGAATTGATTGAAGCAAAACTAATGAATGAAGTTACATCTGGTTCAAATCAGCCCATGGAAGATTTTTTCTTCGGAAAAGATTTTCAATTACCTGAAACCCTTGGTTATAGTGATGAAGGTCTAATTGTTTTATACAATCCTTACGAGATTGCATCGTATTCACAAGGCATTATTGAGTTTACAATTCCATATTCGGAAATCAGCTCGTTTTTAAACATTAATTAATCTGCATCTTTAACCAATCGCTTGATAATTGGTTCAACAGTAAGCCCCTGACCAATGATTGAGAATACTACAATGATATAGGTAATTACTAAAAATAGCTCACGATGCATATCTTGAGTGAGACTCAACGCAAGTGCTATAGAAATACCTCCTCGAAGTCCTCCCCAAGTCATCAGTAAATTGGTGTGTTTTACAAATTGTAATTTTTTATCGAAGAATTTTATTGGCAACCATAAGGACACATATCTGCTTAACAGGACAAGAGGCACTGCTATTAAACCTGCTAATATATAATTAAACTCAAATGTTAAGACAAGCATTTCCATTCCTATCATTACAAATAATATTGTGTTGAGTAATACGTCTATCAGTTCCCAGAATTTATCGACATATAGTTCGGTCACTTCAGACATTGAACTTTTTCTAACCGTATCGTTTCCAACAATAAGACCTGCAGTCACCATAGCTAAAGGTGCAGATAAATGCCAGTGATGTGCAAGTAAACTTCCTCCCATTACAGTAGCTAGAGTGATGATAACTTCAACTTCGTAATCATCAATAGATTTTAATAATTTATACGTGATGTATCCTAAAATGAGTCCGAGACCAATGCCACCTAAAACTTCTTGTCCAAACAATTTTGCTATTTCATCGAATTCAATAGCTGCATCTGGTTTAGCGGCAATAGCAAAAATGGTTAGAAACACAACCACACCAACACCATCATTAAACAAGGATTCACCCACTATTTTAGTTTCTAATTTTTTTGGTGCTCCAGCTTTCTTTAAAATTCCTAAAACTGCAATTGGATCAGTAGGAGATATTAATGCTCCAAATAATAAACAGTACATAAATGCAACATCCAGACCGAGCAGTTTGAGTAAAAAGAAAGTCAAAATTCCGACTAAAAATGTGGATACCAAAACACCTAAAGTAGCAAAAACTAAAACTGGCCATCGCTGAATTTTCAACTGATCAAAATTGGTATGTAAAGCTCCGGCAAAGAGCAGAAAACTTAACATAATATCCAGTAAAACCGTTTTAAAATCAATTTGAGAAATAAATGCTTTTTCACGCAATAACAAGGTGTCGTCAAACTGTCCGATAGCAACAATAATAATGGTAAACACAATGGTAATAAGCATTAAACCAATCGTTATTGGCAGCTTTAAAAACCTGACATTAATGTATCCGAAAAGTGCTGAAAGAACGATTAAAACCGATGCAATTGCATAATAATCCATGAACCTGTAATTTTTTTTTAAAAGTAACTAATTTTCTTTTTAAATCTAAGTACCTTGTGCGAATTAAACAATCAACTTAGAGCATTTTCCAAGCATGAAAAAAGTGTATCATCTCAAAACCTGTAATACTTGTGACCGAATTATAAAATCATTAAACTTACCTGATGATTTCGTTTTTCAAGATATAAAATCTGAAGACATTACAGTAAGACAAATAGATCATCTTAAAGATTTAGCTGGAAGTTATGAAGCGTTATTTAGTAAACGTGCCAAGCTTTACAAAGAAATGGGACTAAAAGATCAAACCTTAACGGAAGCTGACTACAAACATTATATTTTAGATCATTATACGTTTTTAAAACGTCCTGTTATTGTTGTGAATGACCACATTTTTATTGGAAACAGCACAAAAACTGTAGAAGCTGCAAAGGCTTTTATCCACGCTGATGAATAGCAGAAAATTTGCACTATTAGCCGTATTCTTAGTTCAGCTTTTGTATGGTCTAAATTACAC
>JAAEZL010000009.1:19445-23034 GCA_018222875.1 Algicola sp. | reverse complement strand
AAATTACACGTATGCAAAAACGGTAATCAACGAAGGCTTTGTTCAGTCGTTTGCATTTGTGCTGTTAAGAGTTGTTGGAGCAACCGTTCTTTTCTGGGTGTTTAGTGTGTTTTTTAAAAAACAGAAAATCGAAAAAAAAGATTTTGTCACCATATTCTTTGCAGCCGTTTTTGGAGTTGGTATAAACATGCTGTTGTTTTTAAAAGGCTTAGAATTAACTACACCAATTCACGCTTCGGTAATTATGACAATCATACCAATAATTATATTGGTGTTATCTATTTTCTTTCTTGATGAAAAGCTAACAAAATTGAAAGTCATTGGTATCATTTTAGCCTTTTCTGGAGGTGTTTTACTTACCGTTTTAGGAAAATCTACCAGAGTTGGAGACAATGTGGCTTTGGGTAATTTATTTATTTTTATAAATGCCATTTCATACAGTATTTATGTCATTATTATTAAACGACTAACTGCAAAATACCATCCGTTTACTTTTATAAAATGGATGTTTTTATTTGGTGTTTTCCTGACGCTTCCTTTTGGATATCATGAAACCCTAGAAATTCAGTGGCATACATTTACGCCTTACATCTGGTTTTCAGTATTATTTGTAGTTGTAGGAGCCACATTTGGAACCTATGTCTTAAATCCGCTCGCTTTAAATACATTAAAAGCGTCAACTGTAGGAACCTTCATTTATTTACAACCAGTAATCGCAGGACTGTTTGCTATTGTAATGGGAGTAGATGCAGTAAGTCCGATAAAATTAGGAGCGATGATTTTAATTTTTTCAGGCGTGTATCTTGTGACAAAAAAGCCTAAAGTCTTAGCTTAAATTTTTTGGACTTTTACCAGGTACTCTGGTGTCTTCCTTGGTTAAAAGTTTGAAGTGCTTTGTCTTCGGAAAAGCTTCAGATCGTTGTAATAAAAGTTCAGGTAAGGCTGTTAGTTTTCTCGAATTTAAATCTATCCACGCACCTAACATATCACTTGACGCTAAGTGTCTTCCTTTGTCATCATATAAATTGTGCTCAAACTTGAAAAACATGCCATCTTCACTTAAGCCTGAAACTTCAACAGTAACCGTAATTGGTTTTCCTATAAAAGATTCTTTGAAATAATAGGTATGCTCATAAAACACAACTGGACCAATACTAAAACCTGATAGGTCTTTTATTGAAAATCCATAAGTCATAAAAAATCCCATACGAGCATGGCTCATAAAATTTGTATAAGCCGAGTTTGCTAAATGTCCATTAGCATCTATGTCGCTCCATCGTATTTCAAATTCTTTTTTATACATCATTTCTTATTTGAGTTTTCAAAGTTAGAGTTTTTTATAAACCTTTTGCTATGGGCTTTAAAACGTTTTGATTTTCCTTACCTTTGTGCAACTTTTTTTTATAAAATTTATGATACAATCAATGACTGGTTACGGAAAATCTGTAATTCAACTTCCGACCAAAAAAATATCGATAGAAGTAAAATCGCTAAACAGCAAAAACTTAGATTTAAATACAAGAATGCCTTCATTGTATCGTGAAAAAGAACTAAGTATCAGAAAACTTATCGCCTCAAAACTAGTGAGAGGTAAAGTTGATTTTTCTTTGTATATGGAAATTACAGGTGAAGAAACCTCAACACAAATCAATAAAACAGTTGTAAAACAGTACATCAAGCAACTTAAGGAGGTTGTCAATGGAGATGAAACTGAATTATTAAAAATGGCAATCCGTCTTCCAGATGCTGTTACGACCGAACGTGATGAAATAGATGAAGATGAATGGTCTCAAATTTCGAAAGAAATTGATAGTAGCTTAGAGAAAATTCAAGAATATAGAATTGATGAAGGAAAAAGCCTCGAAGCTGATTTTATAGCGCGTGCTCAAAATATTTCAGAGTTACTGGACCAGGTTATTGATATGGATCCTGACCGGATTGATGGTGTTCGCGAACGTTTAACCAAAGGAATTTCAGAAATCAAGGAAAAAGTTGACGAAAACAGATTTGAACAAGAACTGGTGTATTACATTGAAAAATTTGATATCACTGAAGAAAAAGTGCGTTTGAAGAATCATTTAGATTACTTTCAAAAGGCTTTAAAATCTGATGATTCTAACGGTAAAAAATTAGGGTTTATCAGTCAGGAAATGGGACGCGAAATCAATACCATTGGGTCAAAATCTAATTATGCACCAATGCAAAAATTAGTCGTTCAGATGAAAGATGAACTTGAAAAAATTAAGGAACAATTATTGAATGTACTTTAATAAATCTTATTTAAACCTTATTTAGTGTCAGAAATAAAAAATAAAAACAGAGGGAAATTAATCGTGTTTTCAGCACCTTCAGGTTCTGGAAAAACAACCATCGTAAGGCATCTACTTAAACAGGAAGAACTCAACTTAGAGTTTTCTATTTCAGCTACTTCACGTGAAAAACGTGGCAATGAAATTCATGGAAAAGACTATTATTTCCTGGACATCAAGGATTTTAAAAACAGAATCAAAAATGATGAATTTTTAGAATGGGAAGAAGTCTATCGCGATAACTTTTACGGCACTTTAAAAACTGAAATTGAGCGCATCTGGGGAAAAGGAAAGCATGTTATTTTTGATATTGATGTGTCTGGAGGATTGCGAATTAAGAAGAAATTTCCTGAAGAAACCTTAGCCATTTTTGTTAAACCACCAGATTTAAACGAACTGATTATCAGACTAAAAGAGCGTGGTGAAGAAAGTCCGGAAAAAATCAGCATGCGCGTTGCTAAAGCACCTGCTGAACTGGCCACTGCACCTTTATTTGATGAAATTGTACTTAACAAAGATTTAGATAAAGCATTGGATGATGCTTATAATCTGGTATCAAATTTCGTTAATTCATAACCCATGAAAATCGGATTGTATTTTGGAACCTTTAATCCAATTCACGTTGGACACTTGACCATTGCAAACCACCTGGCTGAGTATAGCGATTTAGAGAAAATCTGGTTTGTAGTCACTCCTCATAGTCCGTTTAAAAAGAAACGTTCGTTACTTGATAATCGTCAGCGTTTTGAAATGGTCTATCGTGCAACCGAAGATTATAAAAAACTGGAACCTAGTGATATTGAGTTTAATTTACCTCAGCCAAATTACACCATTAACACGTTAACCTATCTCAAAGAAAAATATCCAGATCATGAATTTGCACTTCTTATGGGTGAAGATAATTTGAAAAGCTTTCACAAGTGGAAAAACTATGAGCTCATTTTAAAGCAGCATCATATTTACGTGTATCCTAGAATTTCTGAAGGAAACATAGAGACACAATTTGATGCACATGAGAAAATTCATAAAGTTGATGCACCTATTATGGAATTGTCTTCAACGTTTATCAGAAAATCAATTAAAGAAGGTAAAAATGTAAGACCTATGCTTCCGGAGCATGTTTGGGAATATCTGGATGAAATGAATTTTTATAAATAAAAACTGAAGAAGAATCTATGAAAGACGCTAAAATACTGAATTATATAGAAAACGTACTCGAGAATTTACCTACAGATTGGTTAGGTCTAACAACTCACAGACTGGATATTTATAATGAAGCA
>JAAEZL010000009.1:16817-19414 GCA_018222875.1 Algicola sp. | reverse complement strand
CACTTTATAATGCTAATAATTTTGAATCTTCAGCACTCAATAATTTACCAACAGCTTACGACTATATCAGATTAGGTCATCCTTTATCTAGTGTTTTAGAATGGGCAATTGCCAACTTAAATGATTTAAATCCTGAACATGTTATTAGCTTTTCATCAAAGACAATTCCTGTTTTAGCTGTTCTTAGGACAAATTTATTAGAACATAAAAACACCTTAATCATCTATAGTGATGCATTACCAGATTCCTTAAATGTTCAAATTTTAAGAGATGTATATGGTTATACCTTTGAATTAAAAAAGGTGGATACAATAGAAGCTATTCCAGAATTTAATGGAAGTACTATCTTCATTTCTCAAAACAAAGACATTTCTAAAAGTAACCTAAGTCCTAACATCGACTTCCTTATCAATATTTATCATCCTTTAGGAAGCACACTACTAATAAATGGTGACACAAACGGAAGTTACATTTCAGACATTCAACACGTTAGACGAAGAGAAACCATTGCAATGACACCTGCTAATTGCCTAGCTGCCTTAAAATTAATGGTAGAGAAATCTTCATTAACCAATGCACAACATGACACCAATAGAAGTGCCAATAAATTACAAGTACTAGAATCAATTAAAACAATAACTGGCACGACATCGAAGCCCTTAGTAGGTTCGAGCGGACTTTCAATTCAGTATGCGATTATGATGGGATTGGTTCATCATGCTCAGGAACATCATAAAGATAAAGCTATCAAATTTGTTGTGCCTCCAAACTGTTATGGTGGAACAAATGATCAGGCAAGACGTGTAGCAGCTTGTCTTGATAATGTAGACATCGTAGATTTACCAGTTGATGGCGACAACGATATGGTTCAAAGTATTGATGTTGTATTAGACAAGATAGCAAAAGATGACGCTATTCCGTATATCATCGCTGAGATTCCTACAAATCCAAGAGTTGAAGTTCCTAATCTAGAACAGTTAAAAGCAGCTTTGAGTAAAGTTCGTAAAACAGCTGCAGGCAATATTGCCATCGATCCTGTTTTTATTTTAGATCAAACGTTTTGTCCTAATGTTCACTTTTTAGGTGAAGGACATACACTTTCAAATGTTAGAAGTATTGCCTATGTCAGTGGTTCTAAATTTCCAAGTGGCGGAAAATGTACAGCTGGCTATTGTATAGGAAATTCAAAAGTAGATGCCTTGATGGAAAAGATAGAAACACATCTCATGCTTTGTGACAATGAAGCAACTTCTCATCAAATGGAAATTTTAGCCAATCAATTGCCTTCTATGAATCAGAGAATCATTGATGCTTATAAAAACACGCGTGAATTTGTAACCTTTATCCAGAACACTTTACCAGCAGCAAAAATCAATTTTGTTTCTGAAGATTTGGCAAGTCAAGGGTTTATGCCATCTGTGTTTTCATTAGACCTTCCAACGAAAGGAGCAACAGCAGAAGAAAAAGAAGCTTACAAAAGAGTTTTAAATCATAAATTGATTCATTTAATGATTACCGAAATTCCTAATGAAAGTAAGTATTGCGTGAGCTACGGACAACTAAAAGGCTGTTACTGGACGATTCCTGCAACATCCACACAAGGAACCACAAAAGAAGGAGACAAAGATTATATTGCCCGAGTATCCTTATCGCCAGATATGGATCTTGAACGTCATAAAGAAGTTTTTTTAGAGTTTGTCAGAACTATAGGTTAATGATGTTAAAATAAGGAAACACTATTTAACGAACACAAGATGTGAACACCAAATAAATATAGAAATGCGCTATACGTGTTTCTAAAAAGGTGTGTTCGATCCACCATCATCATCTTCTTCACACTCAGTAACTTCTGAAAACATTGCCCAGCTATTGCCATCAAATTCAGTTCCCTGAGCCCATGCAGTCTCTCCTCCTGTAAGTCCATCAACTTCAGCATGTGCAGCAAAGCAAAAATTTTCGTTTAAATTTAAGTCTTCCATACTTAAAATATAAATAACTTCATGAGGTGTTATTGAAAACGGATCTGTAAACTCAAACTGTCCAATTTGAGGATTTCCAGATCCAGTAAGTGGCACCCAATCTTCATCACAATTTCCTAATGCCAAATGTGTAAGCTCGATAGTCCAGTCCTCATTACTAGAGAACGTAACAATTAGGTTGTCTTCATCAATCTGAACAGTTACCATTCCAGCATCATTATGTTGACCTGCATATAAAGTTGTAGAATAACAAGGATCGTCAGAATCTAAAGTTATTGGATTAACATTTCGAAGTTCCTCGTCAAGAATTTGAGTCTCTGTACAAGCTGAAAATAATAAGAAAAACATTAACGATTTTAGTAGGTAGATTTTTTTCATCACGAATATTATTTGGGGTAAATATGATTCTGAATTTATAAAAAAAATAGGCTACAAACTGAATTTTTAGATGAAAAGCACTAATTATTAATAATACAAGGTTTTTTCCTACAAAAAATTACTTTTCACAGAGTTAGAAATGATAATAGGCATTTTTTAAATGCTCAATATCAAATTGGTTTCCGGTTTTTACAATTGCAATAATATCAAAACGCACTTCTACCTCTAAACCATTTACAG
>JAAEZL010000009.1:13101-16807 GCA_018222875.1 Algicola sp. | reverse complement strand
ATTGCAATAATATCAAATCGTACCTCAACGTCAAGCTGGTTTGAAGTTACATAATTATCGACAGCTTTGACAATCCTTTGAATTTGTTTCGGTTTTAAGAAGTCCTGAGGGTTTCCGAATACATTTGTCGAACGCGTCTTCACTTCAACAACAGCGAGTATATCTTCCTTTTGAGCCATGATATCGACTTCCGCTTTTTGAAATGTATAATTGCGAATAAGAATTCTATATCCATTCTTAAGCAGAAAATCTACGGCTAAGTCTTCACCTTTATTTCCTAAGTCGTTGTGATGAGCCATAGTCTTTCTGAGTTTTATGTTTTGGAAACTTCCAGTTTATATCCAACACCATGAACATTCGTAATTTTAATGGTGGAATCTTCCTTTAATTTCTTTCTCAATTTAGAAATATAGGTATCCAGGCTTCTGCCAACAAAAACACCATGATCTTCCCAAATCCGTTTCGACAATTCATCGCGTTTAACAAGGTCATTAAGATTATCACATAAAATTTCTAAGAGTTCGCACTCCTTTTTCGATAAACTAATTTCAGTTTCAACATAAAGTAGTTTGCTTTGCTCTTTATCAAATTTATAGTTTCCGATTTTATAATAATAGGGTTCTTCTAAAGTGCGCTTAGTATTTGTTTTGAATCGATACCACAAAGCCAACACTAAGACCATAACTATTATAAGAACCAACCAAAAATAATCGAAAGTCTGTGCTTTACCGATAAACAGTATTTGAATCATATAACAATTTAGTGGAAGCTCCCGAGTTTTACAAGGGATGATACTTTCATCCTGATTGTTTTTCACCTCATAACTATACGCGACTTCTTCATCTTCACACTGAATAACCTCAACACGATACTCACTCGGCAAATTCGCCTTTTCAATACTGTTTTTAGCAAATATAACAAGACTGTCAGGTGTAAAAGCCAGTCGACTTTGAAATGATAACTCAAATTTTCCAGTTGAAATTTCTTTTACTGGCAATATTAAAGATGTCGAATCCTGTTGGGATAATAATAATTGATTACCTATATCTCGTAATGCTATTTTTGTAATTTCAGAAGAAGAATGATCTTGATTACAACCAAAAAATAACAGCACTACTAAAAACAAGAGCATGTATACGTTTCTTTTCATAAGCATTACAAATAAATGACAAATAAGAGAAACATGCTGTCAATTCACATTTATTTTACACTTTTTTGACATTCTATTCATCGAAGTTTTAAAGAAATACAGCTTCAATAAGTACAAACTACCAAGGCAATTTAATTATGAAATTAACAAAACTAGTTTGTCAGTTTTTAGTCTTGATGTATATAATTCCCTCTAAATCCTTATCTGGGAATATTTTCTTAGCAGCTTCAGCTTTTAGAATCGTAAGCTCTTCAACAGTATTAGGATCAATTTTCATTACATTTTCCATTGAGGTTTCAATTCCGTTAACAAAAAAAACTGCTTTTCCATTTTTAACAAGTTCAGCTAAATCTTTTGCTTCTTTATTATAATCGTCATCTTCAGTTTCTTTAAGTGTAATTAAAAGAACTCCATCTTTAGCAGAATCACCATAAATTTTAGTAGCTGGTTCTCTTTTTAAAATACTAATCTCTTTAATATCAGACTTTGAAAAATTAAGTGGCTTTTCTTTGAGTTCATAATCGTATCTGTGGGGTATGCCATCGATTACAAGCAAAGGTGTATTAGAAATACCTTCCGTTTTTTTATAGTCTTTAATCTGCTCCTTTAAAAAATCCTTATCGTTACTACTATCTGATAACACATATCGATTTGATGTACAACTTGACAAAGTAAATGTAACAATAAGCAATCCTATAATATACCTCATGTATTCTATTTAAAAGTTAAAACTGATTTATCTTTCTCTACCTTCAGTTCAATCATTTTCCCTAAAATCATAGCACGATTATCGTTTTCATGACCTGCTGGCATATTAAATGCAATTGGAAAATCATATTCTGCTAAGGCATCTAAAACAAGTTGCTCAACAGATGTTCCCCAAAGCGTCGTGTTTTTTCTAAGCTTACTCATATCACCAACAATCACACCTTTACAATTCTCAAAATAGCCTGCACGTTTTAAACTCTGAAGCATACGATCAATGTGGTATTTATATTCACCTATATCTTCAATGAATAAAATCTTTCCAGACGTATCTATGCTTGTGTTAGAACCTAACATGGTATGAAGTACAGACAAATTTCCGCCTACTAATAGTCCATTGGCAATACCTACTCTGTTATAGGCTGAACCTTCTAAAGTATAGTTAACAGGTGTTCCAAAAATGGTGGACTTAAACGTGTCTATCGCTTCTTTAATATCGTTTAAATCTTTCGTAAAACTTACACACATCAATGCATGAATCGATTGGTAGCCTTCATTATGAAATTGATTGTGCAAAGCTGTTATATCACTGTAACCTATAAGCCATTTTGGATGCGCTTTGAATTTGGTATAATCTAATTTATCTAAAATTCTAACTGTTCCATAGCCACCACGTGCACACCAAATTGCACTAACTGTTGGGTCATCTAAAGCATTTTGAAAATCTTCACAGCGTTCATCATCTGTTCCTGCAAAGTGATTTGCCTGACTAAAGACATGTTTTCCTATAAGAGCATTCAAACCCCAACTTTGCAACAGAGCAACAGCTTGTTGCACTTCATCATTTCTGTTTTTTAATATTCCTGAAGGTGCAACAATGGCGACTGTATCTCCAGCTTTTAAGTATGGTGGTTGTATCAAAGCAGTTTGGTTTTGTTGAATAGATATATCTTGAGCAGTCATTTTTCCGAAGAATAAAAAAACACAATTCAAGATCAAAAAATAATGAATTTTAGACATAAGGTAAAAGTACATTTTTTTTCTAAATCGCCTTCAAAATGTGTACTTTTGTGGCTTGTATCATTCAATTTAGAATCGTAAGATTCTGTCTTCTCGAGCGCAGTCGAGAGGTTTAAATAAGGTCTCGACTGCGCTCGACCTCATATTTAGTTTATAAAAAATGAATACTCCAAAAAGATATACAATTACAGCTGCATTACCATACACTAATGGTCCGATTCATATTGGTCATTTAGCTGGTGTTTATGTACCTGCAGATATTTATGCGCGCTACAAACGTTTAACTGGAAATGATGTAGCGTTCATCTGTGGAAGTGATGAACATGGTGTTCCAATTACAATAAAAGCAAAAAAGGAAGGCGTTTCTCCTCAGGATATCGTAGATAAATACCATGCAATTATTAAAAAGTCATTTGTTGACTTCGGAATTACATTCGACAATTATTCGCGTACCTCTGCCAAAATTCACCATGATACGGCTTCTGAGTTTTTTAAAACTTTATACGACAAGCACGAGTTTGTTGAAGAAATTACAGAGCAATTGTATGATGAAGAAGCCAATCAGTTTTTAGCCGACAGATTCGTAACTGGAACCTGTCCGAAGTGTGGAAACGAAGAAGCCTATGGCGATCAATGTGAAAGTTGTGGCTCTAGCTTAAATGCTACGGATTTAATTAATCCTAAATCTGCCATTACTGGAAATGTTCCAACGCTTAAAGAAACTAAACACTGGTTTTTACCCTTAAATAAACATGAAGATTTTTTAAAAGAATGGATTTTAAAAGGTCATAAAAAAGACTGGAAACCTAATGTTTACGGACAAGTAAAATC
>JAAEZL010000009.1:0-13091 GCA_018222875.1 Algicola sp. | reverse complement strand
ATCATGGATTGATGATGGTTTGCGTCCAAGAGCTGTAACTCGTGATTTAGATTGGGGAATTCCAGTTCCTGTTCCAGGAGGCGAAGGCAAAGTGCTTTACGTCTGGTTTGATGCACCTATCGGTTACATTTCTGCAACTAAAGAATGGGCTGCTCGTGAAGGAAAGGATTGGGAACCTTACTGGAAAGACGAAGACACAAAACTCGTTCACTTTATCGGAAAGGATAACATTGTATTTCACTGTATCATTTTTCCTGCCATGTTAAAAGCAGAAGGCTCGTATATTTTACCAGATAATGTTCCTGCGAATGAATTTTTAAATCTTGAAGGCAAGAAATTATCAACGTCTAAAAACTGGGCTGTCTGGCTTCCAGAGTATTTAGAAGACTTTCCAGATCAGCAAGATGTATTGCGTTATGCATTGACTGCAAATGCTCCAGAGAGTAAAGACAATGATTTTACGTGGAATGATTTTCAGGCGAGAAATAATAATGAATTGGTGGCTATCTTCGGAAACTTCATCAATCGCGTTGTCGTGCTCACTAATAAATATTACAACGGAATTATTCCTGAAGCTTCTGAGTTTTCAGATGTTGACACTGAAACGCTAGCCGCTGTAAAAGCTTATCCATCAGTAATTGAGAGCTCCATTGAACGATACCGTTTTAGAGAAGCAAGTCAGGAGTTAATGAATTTAGCAAGACTAGGAAACAAATATCTCGCTGATGAAGAACCTTGGAAATTAGTTAAAACAGATGAAGCCAGAACCAAAACCATCATGTATGTTGCACTTCAAATTGCAAGTGCTTTAGCAACTCTTAGTGAACCGTTTTTACCATTTACTTCAGAGAAATTAAAAGGCATTCTTTGTCATTCTGCACTTGATACGGAATCTACCTGGACTGATATTTCAACTAAAAATGTCCTCATTCCTTCAGGACATCAAATAGGTAAAGGTGAATTGTTATTTTCAAAAATTGAAGACAAGACCATCCAGGAGCAATTGGATAAATTAGAAGCGAATAAAAAAGCCAATGAAGCTGCTAACAAAGAATTAGAACCTCAAAAAGACCTCATTTCGTTTGAAGATTTCACCAAACTCGATTTACGGGTTGGAACTATCCTCGAAGCCGAAAAAATGCCCAAAACGAAAAAGCTTTTAATTTTAAAAGTCGATACCGGAATTGACACCAGAACGATTGTTTCTGGTATTGCCGAAACTTTTACTCCTGAAGACGTTATTGGAAAACAAGTTACTGTTTTAGTCAATTTAGCTCCAAGAGCATTACGTGGTGTTGACAGTGAAGGCATGATTTTAATGACCGAAACGCCTGAAGGGAAACTCGTTTTTGTTAATCCTGATACTATTGTTAATAGTGGCTTGCAAATAAGCTAGTCAAATTTAAAACCTTAATACAGAAAATTAAGAAGAAAACAATAGCGGGATTTTATGAAATTCTTAAAATTTTTGTAGGTTTTTTTGTTAGCTCATAAAAATGTTGACAATTTTTTTGATTTTAAATTGTCACATTGATGAAAATTGTATATTGCTTCAAATATTAACCAAATTTTTAAACTAACATGAATAAAACTACTTCTTCAAAATTATCTAAACAATTAACAAAGTATAGTGCTTTAACAGCCGCTATAGTTGGTGTTGCAGATGCCAGTGGGCAATCTATTATTTATAGCGATATTCCTGATTACACAGGAGGTGTTGGAGATACGTTTCTCATCGATTTAAATAACGATGGAACTGATGATTTCCAAATTAGACATAATGGTGGCTCTAGTTATTCTGCCAATTTATATCTTGACCCTTTAACTGCAAGTAACGAAGCTTTAGGTAGTGGAGGTGCTACTTATGCCTACCCGTTTAACCTTGCCAGTGGTGCAGCCATATCTAATGCAGCGAGTGGTTCATGGTTCAATAATGGCTTTTCAGGAGGGTTTCAATCGTTAAACTATGGCTCATGTAGCTTCGGTAACTGGTGTAGTGTTACAGACGGGTTTTTAGGACTCAGGTTTAACATTGCTGGCAGCATTCATTATGGTTGGGCGCAACTTGATGTAGATGCCAATGGTAATGTATGGACTGTTAAAGGATTTGCTTATCATGATACTCCAGGAGTTGGTCTTAATGCAGGACAGGAAACTTTATCTCTTGAAAATACAATTTTTGAAGACATTAAGATTGTAACATTAGGAAAAAGCATCGGACTATACAATATTAATGAAGCAACAAGCTACAGACTTATCAATATGACAGGTAAGGAGGTATTAAACGGAACAGCATCTGGTAATGATTATGTTATTGAAGCTAATACTCTAGCCAATGGCATTTATATCATTGAGCTTGAAGACGCTAATACCAAAGCTGTTTTAAGAAAAAAGCTGATACTATAACAACGCTTTAGAGTTCAATTTAAAAAGTGCTTATTTAAATAAGCACTTTTTTTATGCTTTATTTCTATATAAGTTTTTATCAACACAGGCTAACATGGCCTCTTCTTCCATCTCATCTAAGCCTATAAATTTCTTCACTTTATCAACAACAGATGTTGTGTTTTCTAATGCTTCTTTATAGCTAACATAAATAAGCTCTACACCTGGTTCTTTAGATTTCCAGGTCTCTACCTGATTTAAATGTTTTTTATATGTCTCTAAGAGTTTTACAGGTAAGGTTTCGGTATCTCTGCCTATCATTTTTTGTTGAGATTTTACAATTTCGTTTAAATCTCTATTCATAAAAATGATCTTATATCGATATTTTGGATCTAAAAACTTTAACAATGGTGCGACAATTTTAACCGATTTGTTCTGAGCATCATGCAACCATGAATTATCTTTATGTAACGCCATAACTGGGTCATACTCAAAATATCCTTTAGGATTTGAGATATCGGCTTTACGATTGGAATCTGTTAAAGCATTGAGTCCACCTTTATGAAGCATTTGCATCATCAAAGACGTCCCAGATCTAGGTAATCCTGAAACAATAACAATTTGATCCTTCCTATATTTATAATCACTTTTATCTCTTAACGTAATAGTTTTTTCTATCTGTTCTTCAATATTTTCTATTGCTTTTTCTGCACGATAATGGTTTTTTGGCTTTAAAGCTGCAGCAGTTTCATATGCTTTTTTTGCATTGTCAATATCTCCCAATTTCTCAAGTGCTTCGCCAAGTGTATAATGAGCTTCAGGAAAATATTTAATAAGCTCAATAGCAGTTAAGGCATGTTCTGCAGCAGTTTCATACTGCTCCAGCCTATTTAAGGAAACAGCAAGGGCTTGATGAAACTTTGCATTATCTATTTCGAATTTTAGGGCATTTTCAAAAGCATCATGTGCTTCTTCAAAACGATTCAAGCGCATGTAAATTTTACCAATCTGATACCAGACTTCTCCATTCGGTTTTTGGTCTTTTGCTTTTTTTAAAAGTTCTAAGGCCTTATTAATTTTATTTTTACTTAAAAGAATTTTGGCTTCAGCGAAATAGGTATTGATTTCAAACTTTTTATCTCGTGTTCTTAGCTCATTGAGGTATATTTCAGCTTTATCAAATTCACTTTCTTCTAAACTTATAGATAGTAAATCCATAAAATAAGGAATGACATCAACAGGTTCTTTTTCTTCAATTAATTCTAATAGTATAGATTTAGCAGACTCGTAATCTTTTTTGCCACGATATACGCGCGCCAAATTATGTTTAAGATCAGATTTTGTTTTTAAAATTGCAACTTCAATTTTCTCATCAGGACGTTCAATATAACCCAAGTCAATTAATTGTTGCATTGCCTCCTGATCATTCAATTGATCATTACTCTCAGTATCTGAGTGCTCACCAAAATCGCCCTTTACAGATTCCCAACTATCAATAAACTTTGGAGGTGTAATCTCTTTAAATATATCAAAAGCAACCTTACCATCCATATCTTTTCCGATAGGCAAATCAAACATGTTTAAAATGGTAGGTGCCACATCTACCAATCCTAAACCAAAGACTTTTTCATTTTTCTTAATATTAGGACCAGCAGCTACAAATACCCCAAATTGCCTATGCTCTAATGAAGGTGCTGCCTGATACTTTGGCATTTTCAGAATTCGCTTATGTCCAGACTCATAACCATGGTCTGACATAACTATAACAGTCGTATCTTCATCAATTAAATCTAACATGCGTCCTAACATCATGTCTTGAAAACGACAAGCGCTATTGACACAATCCTTATAAATTTCAAATAAATTATTAGGAATAGGATTTAATTTAGGAGGGTGAAACTTCATAAATGCGTGACAAAAATGATCTATCATATCATAGTAAACACCCATAAAATCCCATTCTGTTGTACGTATAATGTTTGTGGCAGCAGCATGCAATGAAACATTTTCTGCCATAATTTTAGCAAACGTTTGAAGACCTTGGTCTTTCTCTTGATTTATTTCAGCTGCTTTAGGAATAAAAGGTAAAATATGAGCTTCTGTTATCTCTGATGGATGCAATCTCAAGTTTAATAAATCTTTTGTCCGTTCTTTAGGATGAATTGTTCCTTCTGCAATTGGGTTTTTTACGTTCGGATTTATATTTACCTTTTGAAACTTATCTGTGACAACCACACCATTAATTGGTTCTGCCGGAAAGCTAGGCCACCATCCAACGAGATTACTTTTTAAACCTTGATTATGAAAAATATTCCATAAGGCTCTAGATTTTCTGGAATTTACCGTCACTGGGCGAATTCCTTTTAAGTCTGGTGCAAGTTCTAAAAAACCTAAAACACCATGTTTATCAGCAGTCTTACCAGTAGCTACTGTGGACCAAAGCATTGGAGAATACGGAGGATTCATAGTTGCCATATTTCCATATACGCCTTTGTCAATTAATCTTTTTAATGCAGGCATTTGACCTTTAGCTAAAAGTGGTCCAATTATTTTCCAATCGGCAGCATCCCAACCTAATAAAAGGACTTTACTTTTCTTTTTCATTTTTTCTTTTTTGTTGTTCAGTAGCTTTTACTTCTCTCCATGCTCTAATTCCTATATCTCCATGTGCCAGCAAGCCTAAAGATCCTTTTTCTGTTATTTCTACAGTTATTTTATTTTTTTCTTCCTTCATAAAAGTCCAATTATTGTTTGTAAAAATAGGATAATTATGAAATGTAGATTTACATTTTTAAAATTTAAATACTAAAAATCCGATTGAATATAATTTCCTATGCATTTCTAAAGCGTTAAGACAACAAGCTGAAGAAAACTAAAAATTCTCTAAAAATCATTCGACAATTTCACTTGAGTTAAATATATTACAAGCCTTATACTAAATATGTGTAAGGTCTTTTTTTATGATAACATATATACAACAGAATACAAAACTCCCTAAAGACAGTATTACAAATACAGTCCATCTTTTAAATCAAGAGTGTACCATTCCGTTTATTTCCAGATACCGAAAAGAAGCCACTGGAAACTTAGACGAAGTTCAAATTGGTGATATTGTAAAATACAAAGACCTTTTTGAAGCTTTAGAAAAACGAAAAGTTGCCATTCTAAAAGCACTGGAAGAACAAGGTGTTTTAACTTCAGAATTAGAAGACAAAGTAAAGGCTTGTCAGGATAGCACAACGCTTGAAGACGTTTACCTTCCGTATAAAAAAAGCAGAAAAACGAAAGCTGAAACGGCTCGTAAAAACGGATTAGAACCCTTGGCAAAAATCATCATGAGCCAAAATGCAAGCGACATTGAATCTATTGCTCTTAACTATGTAAAAAAGGATGTTGAAACATTAGAGGATGCTTTAGAAGGTGCACGACATATTATTGCAGAATGGATTAACGAACGGTTAGATATTAGAAACAATCTTCGAAACCAGATTGATCGCTATGCTGTGATTTCAACTAAAGTAGTCATAACAAAAAAAGAGGATGAGAATGCTCAAAAGTTCAGAGATTATTTTGATTGGGAAGAAGCTTTAAGCCGAATTCCCTCACACCGATTATTAGCGATTTTAAGAGCAGAAAATGAAGGCGTTATTCGCGTAAAAATTGAGATTGATACTGAACGTGCTTTAGATCGTATTGAATACCGAATTATAAAAAGCCAAAATGCCTGTGCAAATCAAATTCAACTCGCCATTTCCGATGCCTACAAACGCTTATTATTTCCGTCGTTAAGCAACGAAGCACTTCAAAAAGCAAAAGAAAAAGCTGATGATGCTGCAATATCAATTTTTGCTAAAAACTTAAAACAATTATTACTGGGTTCACCTTTAGGTGAAAAACGTGTTTTGGCGATAGATCCTGGATTTAGAACAGGTTGTAAAGTGGTGTGTTTAGATGAAAAAGGCGATTTAAAACACAATGAAACCATATATCCTCATCCACCAAAAAACGATCAAACTGGAGCCATGAAAAAAATCAGTTTTCTAACTGAAGCGCATCAGATTGAAGCCATAGCTATTGGAAACGGAACGGCATCACGCGAAACCGAAACGTTAATTAGAAGAATTAGATTTAAAAATGACATTCAGGTATTTGTGGTTAGTGAAGCTGGAGCAAGTATTTATTCAGCATCAAAAATTGCTCGTGATGAATTTCCTAATTATGATGTGACTGTTCGTGGTTCGGTGTCTATTGGAAGACGCTTACAAGATCCTTTAGCCGAACTGGTAAAAATTGATGCCAAATCTATTGGTGTTGGACAATACCAACATGATGTAGATCAAAATAAACTCAAAAAAGAATTAGATGTTGTCGTTGAAAATTGTGTAAATTCAGTAGGCGTTAATATCAATACAGCAAGCCATAGTTTGCTGAGTTATGTTTCTGGAATTGGTCCGAAATTAGCCGAAAACATTGTTAATTATCGAAGTGAACAAGGTGCATTCACATCAAGAAACGCTATAAAAAAAGTACCGCGTTTAGGTGAGAAAGCCTTCGAACAAGGCGCAGGATTTTTAAGAATCAAAGATGGTAGTAATCCATTAGATGATTCTGCTGTACATCCTGAAAGTTATACTATCGTTAAAAAAATGGCAAAAGATGAAGGTGTTTCGCTTTCAGAATTGATTGGTAATAAAACTCTTCTTCAAAAGATAAACTTAGAGAATTATTGCACAGAAACGATTGGATTATTAACGCTTGAAGATATAGTAAAAGAACTTGAAAAACCAGGTCTAGATATCAGAGAGCAAGCCAAAGTATTTACTTTTAATCAGAATATAAAAACCATAAACGATTTAAGAGAAGGGCAATTATTACCTGGAATTGTCAATAATATTACAGCGTTTGGCTGTTTCGTGGATATAGGTATTAAAGAAAGTGGATTGATTCACGTGTCTAATTTATCTGATAGTTTTGTAAAAGACGTCAACGAACATGTACACTTACACCAACAAATTGTGGTCAGGGTTTTAGATGTTGATATCACCCGAAAACGCATTCAACTCAAATTACATAAACTTTAAAGGAATACTATCTAGGCTCTTAATTGCATTAATATTTAATTCATATGCATTAGTTCAATTCATGGTTCGTGACTACATTAGTTTAAAACTAAAATGTCATGAAACAATTTGTATTAATTCTTATCGGAATTTGCTTCTTATCTTGTGGAGCTTCAAAAACTGTAAGAGAATCAAAAAAAGTAATTAAAGGCGACTGGACTCTTAATTCAATCACTTATAGTAAAACAGGCAGTTATAACGTGACACTCCTAAATGATGCATCTCGTGAGTGTTTTGAAGGTAGTAACTGGCAATTTATTCCGAATAATAACACTGGACTTTATAACATCTCAAAAACGTCCTGCAATTCTGGAGACAGATACTTTGTATTTACAATTGATGAAGTGGATGAGTCTACTGGTCTCTACGATTTTTTAATTAAACCTACTGACGAAAAAGGAAAATCTGAAACAAATCAAGGCTTTCGAATGAAATTAACCTTACTGACAGAAACAAATATGCAATGGCAACAAACTGTTAGTGTTGATGGTTCTCCCTTTATTATTAACATGAACTTTATAAAACTTTAAACACTATGAAAACACTATTAAATAAAATAGGAATTAGTGTCTTTACATTACTACTGGCTTTTAGTCTGGTAAACTGTAAGGCGACTAAAAATGCCAACAACAAACAAAAAGGCGCTGTTATTGGTGCAGCTGGAGGCGCAGTTTTAGGCGCCATTATTGGTAATAATGTAGGTAAAGGAGGAAATGGTGAACTTGGAGCTGTAATTGGTGGTGTTGTTGGCGGAACAGCAGGTGTACTTATTGGAAATAAAATGGACAAGCAAGCTCAAAAGATAGAGGAAGAAATCCCTGGAGCAACAGTAGAACGTGTTGATGACGGAATCGTCGTAACATTCGATGAGAACAGTGGTGTTTATTTTGATACTAACAAATACAACATCAATAATGCTTCTCAGGAAACCTTAAATAAATTGGCGAATGTATTTGTAGAATTTCCAAATACAAATATTCTTGTAGTTGGTCATACCGACAGTGTTGGCGCAGACGATTACAATATGACCTTATCTAAAAACAGAGCTTATGCTGTTACAAATTACCTTGTGGGTAAAGGGTTAAATAGTGGTCGATTTACAACCAACTGGTTTGGAGAATCTCAACCTATGTATGACAATTCTACAGCAGAAGGTCGTGCAAAAAACAGACGTGTAAACGTGGCTATTTTACCTAATGAACAAATGGTTGAAGAGGCCAGACAACAAGCTGGACAAAACTAGATAGAACACATAATTCTATTTAAAAAAGTAAACACACTAATGTGCTTGCTTTTTTTGTGGTTGACTTAACTTTCTTTTTCTTTGGTAAAAACTATGCTCAAAATTGCCTTTCATCCTATTTATAAACATCCATTACCTGAAGGTCATCGGTTTCCAATGCTCAAATACGAATTGTTACCTGAGCAATTAATCTATGAAGGAACGTGTACAGAAGATAACTTCTTTGAACCTGAAATTCCGCTTGACGATAATATTCTGAGAGTCCATACAAAAGCGTATGTTCAGGATTTAAAACAACTAACCTTAGATAAGAGAGCTGCTCGAAAAATTGGGTTTCCTTTGAGCCAGAGTTTAGTTGAACGGGAAGTTATAATTGCAGATGGCACCATAAAAGCCAGTGAATATACGTTACAATATGGCATCGCCATGAACATTGCTGGTGGTACACATCATGCTTACACAAATCGAGGTGAAGCCTTTTGTTTGCTGAATGACCAGGCTATTGGAGCACGATTTTTAAAACATAAAAAATTAGCAGACAAGATTTTAATTGTTGATCTCGACGTGCATCAAGGTAACGGAACTGCTGAAATTTTTGAGAAAGACAAGTCTGTATTTACATTCTCTATGCATGGCAAAGCCAACTATCCTTTTAAAAAAGAGCAAGGTGATTTAGATATCGCTTTAGAAAATGACACGGATGACGATACATATTTAAATATACTTTACGACGTACTTCCTAAATTGATTGAGCAGGAACAACCCGATTTTATATACTATTTATGTGGTGTTGATGTCATAGCCACTGACAAACTTGGAAAACTAGGCATGTCTGTTGAAGGCTGCAAAAAACGTGATCAATTTGTGTTAGAAACGTGTAAAACTAATCACATACCAGTAATGTGTAGTATGGGAGGAGGCTATAGTCCTGATATTAAAACCATTGTTGAAGCCCATGCCAATACATTTAGACTCGCTCAAAATATATTCTTTTAAAAAGATTAATTCCAAATAAATCGAAGCCATTTTATTTATCATTATATCTACTTATCTTTATACAAAACAACATACTATGTTATCAAAAACTATTGAAGCTGCTCTAAATAAACAAATACGAATCGAAGCGGAATCGTCTCAGGTGTATTTAGCTATGGCTATTTGGGCTGAAGTTAAAGGATTAGAAGGCATTGCTAATTTTATGTTTGATCAATCTGATGAAGAACGTGAGCACATGCTTAAACTGGTAAAGTTTGTAAATGAACGTGGCGGACATGCTCATGTTTCAGAATTAAAAGCACCAAACGTAACATTTAAATCGTTTAAAGAAATGTTTGAAAAACTTTTAGAACACGAAATTTTTGTGTCAGAAAGTATTAATGATTTGGTTCATATCTCTCTTGAAAACAGAGACTATGCGACTCACAATTTTCTGCAATGGTATGTGTCTGAACAAATTGAAGAAGAAGCAACCGCCAGAACTATATTAGACAAGGTAAATATGATTGGCGACGATAAAGGTGGCTTGTACTTATTTGATAGAGACATTCAACAATTAACCGTTAATTCGGCTGCACAGGAATCTGGCTTGTAAATGTTAAAATTTATTTAGATTAAATTTAAATAATTATTTTTGCATTGTTGTTTACTTACAAATGCAATGGGCAAAAAAAAGAAAGACAAAAAACTGAAGAAAGAACGTATTAAAGTTCTTCAATCTACTGGTTTTGACACTATAAAAGTCAAGTCTAAATGCTGTAAAAAATTTAAAAAAGCAGAACATAAACGCTGTAAAAAATGTCCTTGTTTTGATTTAATTAAAAAAGTGGCTTAAACTTAAATGTATTACCGCTACTTTTTACGCCGAATTTCTGCTTGCATTAATATTACCAAATAACGAACGCATTACTATTTTTTCATAAACAGCAATCTCTTTTTCGTTTTTAACCTCAGCTTTTTCCAATTCCTGAATTTTCTTTAATGCGTATTGCTGAATCGTTAATAACGGTAACACAATAGATTCTCTTACGTCAATAGACGCTTTTCCAACTGGTTCATTTTCCATCAACTCATTGGAATCTGTGAGCTTCAGCAGTAAACGCTTTGATGTTTCATATTCTGCATAAATAAGTTTCCAGAAGTCGCCAAACTCCTCATCTTCTGCCATATATTTGGTTAAATCGAAAAATGATTTTGATAGAGACATCATGCTATTCTCAACAAGTGTTTTGAAGAATTTTGAATCCTTGTATAAAGTTCTCACCTTATCAAATTCATCTTTATCTTCATAATGTTTTAAAGCTGTACCTACACCAAAAAAACCAGGAACGTTTTGTTTTAACTGACTCCAACTACCAACAAATGGAATTGCTCTTAAATCTTCAAATACAAGTTTAGAGGACTTTCCACGCTTAGAAGGCCTGCTTCCAATATTGGTTTTTGCATAATACTTTAAAGTACTCATACGCTCCAGATATGGAAGAAATTTAGGATGGTTTTTAAAATCGACATAGGTTTTATAACTCAATTCAGCCAGATGATCCATGACCTCTTTATCTTCAGAAGACATGGCCAGATTTTTATCATTTAATCTGTTAGAGATCCCAGAACTTATTAGCTGCTCCATATTATATTGGGAAGAATCCAAAGTTCCGAAATTAGAACTAATGGTTTGTCCTTGAATGGTTAACTGAATCTCTTTATCTTCGATTGTTGGTCCGAGCGAAGCATAAAACTGATGTGTTTTTCCTCCACCTCTTGCTGGTGGTCCTCCTCGACCATCGAAGAAAATGACATCAATACCATAGTTTCTCGATAATTGAGTGAGTGCTTCTTTTGCTTTAAAAATGGCCCAGTTAGCCATAAGATAACCTCCATCTTTCGTACCATCACTAAAGCCTAACATAATGGTTTGCTTATTTCCGCGTTGTTTAAGATGTGCTCTGTAATTTTTGTCGGTATATAAATCTTCCATAACAGCTGGAGACGCTTTTAAATCTGTAACGGTTTCAAAAAGCGGAACAACATCTGCAGTAAGTCTGTCACCGAAAGCTACAATTTTAAGCATAGCAAACAACTGTAGCACATTTAAAGTGGTTTGATTATTACTAATAATGTATCTATTACAGGCTACTTCTCCATTTTGTTCCTGAATGGATTTCATTGCTTTGATCGTTTCAGTAATATTTAAAACCAATTCGTCTTTAAAATCAATGCCTTCCACAGAACCTTTAATTCCTGAAAGATGCTTTAACTGATCCTTTAACGATAAATCAAAATAGTTTTCAGGGAATATAGTGCTTCCGTTAGCTTGAAGCTCCTTAACTAAAGCGTTAAACATTTGATTGTGAACTCGACTATCCTGGCGAATGTCTAAACTTGCAAAGTGATATCCAAAAAGTGTGGTTCGGTTAATTAACATGGTTAATTTATCAACGTACAAGGATTGATGATCAGAAATTAATATTTGCCTGATTGTTTTCAACTCCTTTCTAAGCTCTAAAAGTGATACCTGATTGGCCTTATCTTTATTTAATAAGGTATTGTGAAGTTGATGATTTAAAGTGATTATACGCTCTCGAATACCTCTAAATGTAAGGCGACGTCTTAAATATTTAACATCTTTAATATAATTTTTAATGATAGACTCTTTCAGTTTCTTGGCTACGTCTAAGGTAATCTGAGGTGTAACGAAAGGGTTTCCATCGCGATCACCTCCAGGCCAGAATCCTATGTTAATGATAGAATTATCTATTTCGGCATCATCAAAAATATTTTGCTGTACATAATCATAAATAGATCCAAAGGAATGGTAAAAGACATTTTTAAGATACCATGTTAAGTTTACAGCCTCATCGTAAGGTGTAGGCTTTTTATCTTTAAAAAACGGTGTCTTTCCTAATTGAGCTAAAAGACTATTAATTTCAGAAAGATTATCATTTTTAATAGCTTCAGCCAAATCAGTGATTATTCCTAAAACTGCACCAGGATAAAACTGAGTTGGATGAGCCGTTAACACAATTCTGACCTTAAAGGTTTCAAGATACTCTTGCAGTAATTGTTTTTTGTGCTCAGCTTCGGCATTCTCTTTTAAACTTCGTAAGGTTCCAATACCTTCCATATTATGAACTACAGAAAACGCAGCATCTTCAACTGCATCAAATAGAACAACCTGTCTTTCAATGTACTGAATAAAACGAAATAACAAATTGATTTGACTTTGATGGTTTCGTCTTCCTTGATATTTCTTAAAAAACGTCTCTACAATTGTGGTTGGGTTTTGTCCACTCTCAAATCCATTTTTACAAGTTTCATAAAAAAGAGGCAATAAGACTACTGTTTTTGAA
>JAAEZL010000212.1 GCA_018222875.1 Algicola sp. | reverse complement strand
GTTTTAGAAGAATCCGAAGTGCTGAGGTCTATTCAGAAAGTTTCCTGACCAGCTTAATTTTCGGTAATGCACTATTGTTGCTAACGTGTTTGTATATGGTTTGTTGCGTGGTTAAGCACCTAATTTAGCAAATAAAAACCGAATAGAAAATCCGCGAGGATTTTCGTAAGTAGGCTAGAACTAGCAATAAATTATATACGGTGTTGCCACACGTTTTTTTTATTCAAATGTTGATTCCAATATCGATTTCTCTATTTTCTGCTTATCAGTTTCGTTGTCATAAACTGCTGCAATTGAAAATTCCTTTCCTTGAATTTCCGTAACATAATAGTCAGAAGTATAAGAGTAATTTTGTCCGGTATAATTAACTGTTTTACTAATTAGATAAAACTTTGTTTCATCAATTGTCAGTTGACTAACTTTTACAGTCACAATATTTTTTGGATTATCTTCTTTTGGGTTTACTTTAAAATATTCCCCTAATTTTTCTGCGTATCCTTTTAGTGTAAATCTTTCGATATTTCCATTGTTTTTATAACTCGCTAATACTAAATTCATTTGTATTGAATCAGATTTTGCTACAGAAACAAGAATTTTGTCGTCAGTAGAGAGTGTTGTTCCGTCATTTTGCTTTTTAACATAATCTTCTCCAGTTTTTATGTCTTTCTCAAAGTTGTCTACTCTTGAAATATATTCAGACGGTTTTGTATAATTCCAAATACTTTTTTCAATTCGATAGTTATTTTGTCCGAAAGATTGAAAGGTAAAAGCTAATAATAATATCAGTAAAATGTTTTTCATAAATGGTGTTTTTCTCAAATGTGTGGCAACGGTTTTGTGTATGGTTAGTTGCGTTGGCTAGGTCTAAATTAGTAAAAGAAAACGAACCAGAGGAAAATCCGTAGGATTTTCCGAGTACGCACAGAACCAGCAATTAATTATACACGTTGTTGGCACACGTTTTTTATTTTAATTCAATTCCGAAAACAATCTTTATTATATATAAAATAACAATAATTAGTAATCCAGATATTAGTTTGTTTTCAGATATTAGTTTCCAAAATTTGATTATCAGATTATTTTTTTTCTTTGGGTTTTCTTTGTTTGATATATTTATTGTTTGTGAATTATTTGAAGTTTCTGATGAATGATTTACTTGACCAATATTTGAATTACTAAAATCATTATTAATTGTCATTCCGAATATTTTTTCTGTTCCGTTTTTTATATCACGTCCTTTGTCTAATAACTTTATCTGTCGTGAACCATACATTTCTGCAATTCCATTACTTACAAAATGTTGCCTGATTTTAAAGGTTAAATCACTGAAAACTAATTTTTCTTTTTCAGATAATTCCAACTTATTTTTAAAGTCATAGATTGAGAAATTATCAAATTCAGGTGCGCTTTTGATAACTAGAGGAATAAACTTTTTTAGATATTCGTCTGTATTGTAGTGAGGTTTATTCCCGTTCTCGTTCAATTTTATTGCCATTATATATTTAAATGTAAGCCAAACTATATTGGCAAATCTATTCTTTATTTTTCCACAAAATCTACTTCAAAATCAGTAACTCCGTCGAAATTTTTCGGTTCTGTGAAATAGTCAAAACTTGCAGCTCGTCCTGGTCCAAAAGAATCTCCATCATTAACTTTTGCCTTTGTAGAGTAAACAATATCTCCACTCGAATTCAAGAATTTAATTTTCACGTATCCTTTTATTTCGGAGGAACTTTCATTTCTAATCATACCTACGACAGCCCAAGCAAATTTACTGTCTTCTTTTATTTTTACATTTTCAACTTTCACTTTAGAAGTAGTGACGGATTCAGTTGTTTTCTTTGAAGATTCAAATCCACAAGAGATTAGAAATGACAAAGTCAGAATTAAAATAATTTTGTTTGCTATAGATTTTAATTTCATATTTTTTTGTTTAGAAGCTTGTTAATTTTATAAAATTTCTTTTTTCAGATTGCGATTGGTAAATGTGTGCCAACGTTGTTGTATATGGTTTGTTGCGTGGTTTAAGCACCTAATTTAGCAAATAAAAACCAAATAGAAAATCCGCGAGGATTTTCGTAAGTAGGCTAGAACTAGCAATAAATTATATACGGTGTTACCACACGTTTTTTTATTCAAATGTTGATTCCAATATCGATTTCTCAATTTTCAGCTTGTCAGCTTCATTGTCATAAACTACAGCAATCGAAAATTCTTTTCCTTGTATTTCACTTACATAATAGTCAGATGAATATGAGTAATTCTGTTCTGTATAATTTATCGTTTTTCTAATCAGATAAAATTTTGTTTCGTCAATCAGCATTTCATTCACTTTGACAGTCACAATAATTTTTGGGTCATCGTTTTTCGGATTTACCTTAAAATACTCTCCTAGTTTTTCAGCGTAACCTTTCAGCGTAAACCTTTCAATATTTCCATTGTCTTTATAACTTGCCAAAACTATATTCATTTGCAATGAATCAGTTTTTGCGATTGAGAAAAGTATTTTGTCGTCAGTCGAGAGTGTAGTTCCTTCATTCTGTTTTTTAACATAATCTTCTCCAGTTTTTATGTCTTTCTCAAAATTGTCAACTCTCGATATATATTCAGCTGGTTTTGTATAATTCCAAATACACTTTTCAATTCGGTAGCTATTTTGTCCGTAAGATTGGTAGCAGATAGCTAATAATAAAATCAGTAAAATGTTTTTCATAAATATTCTGTTCAAATGTGTGGTAACGGTTTTGTGTATGGCTCGTTGCTGAAAATCAGCTATGATTTTCCGCCGTAACCGAAAGATAGCAAATTGCAATGAATTCCGATTAAGGAATTCAGCCGCAATGAGCTATACACGTTGTTGTACCACGTATTTTTTATTCCGTCTTTTTTTGTTTTTCAATCAGCTTTTTTAATTCCTCCATTTTCCAACTTGTCGAAAATGTTATTACTATCGGAAAATCATTTTTGTCAGATTGGTCAAAATAAAAACTGATTTTCGGAATTTCAGAGTCTTTCTCTTTTTGATAAACAACAACTTCAGATTTCACTTCGTATTCCTCATTTTGAGTTGTTTCAATTATTGTTTTTGAGCTATATTTTTCAAATTCCGCTTTCAGTTTTTCATACTCATCGATTTGGTCATATTCATTGGTAAACCTAATAACCAAAGAAAGTCCGAAAATCCCATATTTTTCGTCGTGAGAGCCAAATCCGATTGAGAATGTGCCTTCTTTTATTTCCGATTTGATTGTAGGATGTTTTTTAAATTTCGTTGTATATGAGTAATCCTTAAAATCTGCTATAACACTAGTCCAACCATATTCAAATTCAAAGTCCGATTCTTTAACTAATTCGCTAGGTTTTTGGTTTAAATTAAGTCCAAAAAACAATTCGCTTATTTTCTTTTCCATTTCTGTTTCTTGTGCAAAAATTTGAGAATGAAAAATCATAAATAAAATTCCAATTATTAATGTCAGATTTCGTTTTCTCATATGTGGTACAACGTCTCCGGCTATGAGTAGTTGCGTGGGTTAGCACTTAACTTTGCAAGTACAC
>JAAEZL010000211.1 GCA_018222875.1 Algicola sp. | reverse complement strand
TGCATTTGTAGTGGTTCTGTATTTGGAATAGTAGCGGATTCTTGGGCTTGTCAGCTAAATGGGTTTCTGTGCATTCTGATTCGGTTGCAATGCGGAATATTCCGCAGCTTTGTGATTTGCCTGTGACCTCTTCTGCCCTACAGTAGCTAACAACGTGTATAATCCATGCTCTACTCTAGCTTCAGTTTTAATTCTTATATTTAAACTTTAGAATCGTAACTACGGAAAATTAAGAACGTTTCCAATCGCACGATATCATACACAATTACGTTACCTGCAATGCGAATAAACTGCTCGCTATCAACAAACTGACAGATTGTCTGAATAAATTTCTCGGCATATTAATTGAACGTTTTAAGAAAATTTTAAGATATGCCGACAGTATTACAAGTAATAAAAAAACTGATTGATAAAGTTTCAGTAACAGATAGACAGGAAGAGAGCATTAAAACTTCAACAGACTATTTAAATGGTCACTTGACCAAGGACGAAAATGATTTAGATATAGATAGTACCTTTGTGAATGGTTCATACGAAAGAGATACAATTATAAGACCATTAGATGACGTTGACCTTTTTGCTATCCTGAATGAATCCGAATGGTCAGATGAATATGGTAATTTACCTAAACCACAAGCTGTTCTGACCAAAATTAAGAACAAACTAAACTCAATATCACATTATAAAGACAAAGTGACACAAGATAGACCTTGTGTTACTGTAACCTTAAATTCAATCAATTTTGATGTTCTACCAAGTTTTGAGCGAAATAATGGTGGTTATTTAATTCCAAATTATGATTTAGAATCTTGGATATATAGTTATCCAAAGCAATTAACTGACAATTTAAATGATTGTAACAGAAACAATGGATATAAAATAAAAGACGTTGTAAAAGCTATAAAATATTGGAATAGAGAAAACAAAAAGCTTATTCCATCTTTTCAAATTGAGGAAACTTTAATTACTTACTTCAACGTTCACAATTTTGGAAATTACGAAGAAGCGATAAGACTTTGGTTTAATAACGCTGAATACTACCTTGAGCAAGCTAAATTTAAAACCAATAATCAGTATGACGATGCTATAAAGAAAATAAAAAAAGTAAAAGATAAACTCAATACAGCAAAAGAGCATTTGGATGAAAATGAAAATGCAGAGGCTCTTCAAATATGGAAAGATGTATTTGGCAAAGAATTTATAATATCTGATGTTAATGAAGCTAAATCTTTTTCTCAAAAATTATCGGACGGATTATTGAAATCATCTTCGACTGGAGCAGTATCTGAATCTGTAGGTAGAAATATTCCAGCATCAAAAGGGTTTTATGGCGATATATAGAAACAAATCCACAAAAGTTGATGTTCAGATTGGTTCTATGAAATCAATTTATCCGCAATTTAAGGTAATTAAAAAAAAGAGTACCGAAGTTGAATTCGTTGGCACACTTCAACCAAAACCAGAGTATAGAAAATTTAAGATTTCAGTAAAATATCGTGGTAACTTAAAACCTCAAGTAAAAGTTATTGAACCAAAACTTGTGGACAACCCACCACATTTTTACAAAAGTTCCGAAACTCTTTGTTTATATCATCCAAAAGATTTTAAATGGACAAAGGATAAATTAATTGCAAAATACATTTTACCAATTACTTCAGCTTGGTTATATTTTTATGAAGTTTGGTTAGAAACAGGTATTTGGTATGGTCCAGAAGCCAGCCACGATAACGATAAAAATCCAAAAGATGACTAAACAAGTTCCACACGCTAAACTTTATAAGACAGTTACTAAACTATCAAATGCTTTAAATTGGTTATTGATAATTTCCACAATCAATTCTCTTATAATTATAGCCTTAAATAATTTTTTTTCAGAATCTAATCCAAATATCTCTTTGTGGCTTTCACGCATACTCGCATTGTTGGCTATTATCTTTTTTATTTTAGAAGTAATTCAAAGCCAAACGTATCATCGAGCGGAACTTCAAAGAAAAAATGATTTTATGGACAATAGCCTAGAAACAAAGTTGGCTGATGCCAACTCTAATGAATATTACACTAACGATGATATTGGAAATGGAATTTACAAAATGGGTGTTAATTGTTTTGAGAATTCATTTTTCACCAAAAGTATAACCTCTAAAATGCTGACCAAACAAATTACTTACACGATAATAATTTGGGTTGTTTTATGGTCTGTAATTTTAACTGCACCAAATAATGTATTTGTGGAAGTAATTCTTTTGGCTTTACCATTTTCAGTCGCAAATGATTTAAGAAAATTGTATCGTTTAAACAAAAACGTTGAAGTAGTTTTTACGAATTTTAAGAAAATTTTTAGCACAACAAAAAAGTCCAAGCGAGAATCGTTAATTATTGATAACGTTATTAGTTATGAAAAATCAATATCTTACAGTTCCATACCTCTGAATAGCAAAATATTTGACAAATTTAATGAAGAGCTATCATTAGAATGGAATAAGATTAAAAACCAACATAGTATCAAGTAAGCACAGCAGGTAACAACGTATATAATCCATTGCTAGTAAAAGCTTACTTACGAAAATCCTCGCGGATTTTCTATTCGGTTTTTATTTGCTAAATTACGTGCTAAACCACGCAACGTATCATATACAAAACCGTTGTGCGTCATTAACAAACTATGTGGACATTAGAAAAAATTCAACAGCATATAGACGATGGAATTGAGGAAAATATACGCCTCGATTATAAAGGTGCTGGCTCAATAGCCAAGTCTGGCGAAAAAAAGAAAGAAATCTCTAAAGATGTAAGTGCCTTCGCAAATTCGGATGGTGGAGTAATAATTTATGGAGTAAGAGAATTTGACGAAGCAGGAAAAACACATCTTCCAGAAAAAATTGACCCAATTAATGCTAATGAGTTTTCTAAAGAATGGTTAGAACAAATAATCAACAGTACTATTTCGCCAACTATTCCTAAAGTATTAATCACACCTATTCAAGTAGGAAAAAAGGAAGATAATCAAGTAATCTACGTTGTTGAAATACCTAAAAGTAATACCGCACATCAAATGAATGACAAAAGGTATTACCGCAGATATAATTTTCAATCTATTGCAATGGAGGATTGGGAAATAAAAGATATTATAAATCGACTATCCAAAACTCAAGTTGAATTACATTTTACATATTTACCGCCAAAATCATTTCTTGAAAAACATCCTGATATGCCAATAATTGGAATTGATGTTTGGGCTTATAATTCAGGGAATAAAGTCATTAAATATTTAGATTGTTATATAACAGGAAATGCTGAAACTGCACAAAATATAAACAAACCATATGTAAAAGGAAATTTCGAGAAACATTATTCGAATATAATTGAACGTGAGGCTACGATAGGAGAAGATACTTTTGTAATAAGTTCTGAACGAGAAGTAATTTTACCAAGTACATCAAGAAAAATTGGTCACATAGAGATAAGTAACAAGTTCATTGAAGACCAAAACATAATAAAGTTTCAATTGTCAACTGAAGATAATGTAAAGTTTATTGAATTTAAAGGAAAAGAAATAATAAAATAACGAACGCACAACAATGGCTATAAGTAATTGCTTGTTCTCGCCTACTTCTGAAAATCCTCGCGGATTTTCAG
>JAAEZL010000210.1 GCA_018222875.1 Algicola sp. | reverse complement strand
GAATTGGGATCCGCTTTTAAAATCAATGTCCAACTACGTCTATGTCTAAATCTATTGAAGATAAATTAGAAAAAATACCAGTAATAAATCTGCTGGTCAAATTCTTCAAGAGTATTAAACTTAAGGTTTTAGAAGGTTTGTCACTTTACGATTTGTTAGAATTGTACGCTATTGGAATATTTAAAGGAGCTTTGAGTACAAGAGCAAGTGCGATTGCTTACAGTTTTTTTATGGCATTATTTCCTTTTTTGCTGTTTGTTATTATTGTTATTCCATACGTTCCCATTGATGGTTTTGAAGTTGAATTTTTAAATTTTCTGCAATCCTTTCTTCCGCCTACAACTACCGATTTCTTTTATGAGAGTATTTTTGAAAACATAAAAGGAGGTGGACTCATTTCTTCAGTGTTTCTGGTGTCAATTTTGCTAATGGCAAATGGTGTAAATGCGGTTTTCTCTGGTTTTGAAAGTTCATATCATGAGCAGCTTACCCGAAATATTTTTAAACAATACATGTATGCGCTTGGTGTTGCCTTGATTCTTGCATTTTTATTAATACTAACCGTTGCGGTTCTTGGGTTTTTTAATATTTATGTGGTTGAAAATATTGTTGCATATGCCAAGGTTGAGAACGAAAATAGTAGCCTGTTATTAGTGCTTTCACAATCACTTTTCTTTATCATCATGGTGTATTTAGCAACTGCTACATTGTATTATTTTGGGACAAAAGAAGGGAAGCAGTTTAAGTTTTTTTCAATTGGAGCCTTGTTTACAACCTTGCTAATTATACTAACATCGTATCTGTTTGGTATTTATATTGAAAATTTTGCGCAATACAATAAACTATATGGCTCTATTGGAGCGTTATTAATACTCATGTTCTATTTTTGGCTTAATGCAAATATTTTATTGTTAGGATTTGAACTTAATGTGTCATTAACCAGATTGAGAAAACACAGATAATATGCGTTACTTATTTTTATTTATTTTTTTCTTGGGAATCACAATTGCATCTGCTGCTCAGGACATTCTAGGACAATGGAAAACTATTGATGATGAATCAGGTATAGAAAAATCTATTGTTGAAATCTATAAAAAAGACGGAAAAATCTACGGAAAAATCATCGAAATCTTTGATGAGTCGAAACGAGATTTGCCTTGCAGGTTCTGTGAAGGCGACGACTATAACCAGCCCATTTTAGGATTAGAGATCATAAAAGAAATGGAACAGGTAGAGGATGGTGTGTACAAAGAGGGAACCATCACAAATCCTGAAAATGGCAAAGTGTATGATTGCCGACTTAAACTTGATAACGATAACCCAAACCAGCTTCAGGTTAGAGGTTATGTAGCCTTTTTTTACAAGACTCAGTATTGGGTGCGAATCGAAAGTTAGTTTTACACTGTCATTCATACATTCATTTAAACCACGATTATGACTGTTGGTCGTAATTAATTGTGTTCCTTCCTTGTTTTTTATTGCTTTATGTTATTAAAACATTATTACCCGTTATCGGGTATTTTTCTAATTAATGTTTTGATTTATATTTGTTTAGCTTTTAACTCCTCACTTGAATGATCTATTCTCCAAATGAGATTTTTTAATCTAGGTGGCTATTTTTAATCATACAAACCAACTATGAAAAACATTAGTTATGTACTCTGTCTCTTTATTTTGCTTTTTAGCTGTGGTACTGATGACGATTCAGGAACAGAAAATCAATCGCAAAACAATACGCCCTTTTACATGACTTTTACAGAATCTCAAAATAATTATGATTCAAGAGATTCTGTAGGTGTTGGAATAGATGGAGCGTTAATAGAAGATCCAAATTTTTTAGTAATGACATTAGCTACCGATTTTGTTACCAATAGTGGTGAGATTATAGCAGTGATTATAACGCTGGAAGGAGATTCTTCTGATGGTTTTGGAAGTGGATTTGAAATTAACGGTTCGAATGAAGACTATATATTGGATTTTATTTACGGAAAATCTAGTTTTTCTGGTAATGTAGAATTCAGTGGCTCTGCAGATGATGAAGATGGAGCTGTGTATTTAAAAATCTTATCGATAGATAGAGATAGCAAAGTAATTTCAGGAAACTTCGGCTTTACCGCAGTTTCTGATACTGGTTCTGAAAGCAGAACAATTTCCAATGGATTTTTTAACGTTAATTATCAATAATTTTTCAATATATATACACTAATGATGCTTAAAAACTATAAAACTATATTATTGTCGGTTGCTGTATTATTTCCAATGTTGTTACAATCTCAAAGCTATACTGAAAGTATTAATGACATTGCTACAAATCTCGAATCTGTTGAAGCCTCAAAAGTACAATACAGTCAGGAACTTAAAGCGTTATCACCTGGTTATGCTGTTACTACCATTACAGAAATTGACGATAAAGGCGATACTGAGGTTGTAAATTACGAGTTTAGTTTTGCTGATATTGATATCAATACAGTAAGAACTATTACCAAAAAGGATATTATTCAGGTGCAACTTTTAATCAATGGTAAACAAAAACTAATAAGAAAGATTGAAGATGGTGGAGATAAAGTAAGTTATGTAGATGAATTGTATTTGTATGCTAAAGATATCGACAATGGTAGAGCAATAGTTGATGCTGTAAAGAAAATAATTCCTATAAATGAAACCATTGAAAAAAACAAATTAGCACTCACCACCTATGAAGATCATTTGCAATGGCTTATAGAAAATGTCGCTGAAGTTGATTATTTGAAAAAACAGTATGCTCAAAAACTATCTAATGACAATACATTAAATGGGTATGCTAAATTAGAAGTTACTGAAAATGCTAAAAGTAAGTCAGAATCTAAGGCCTACGAGTTTAATTTCGCAGTTCTGAATCCAAACAGTGTAGATTTTAAAATTAGAAGTGATGAGTTTTACATTCAAGTTGAAAACCGAAGAGGTATAAAAAGTATTAAATCATTCGAAGATAATATCCAGGGAAACTTTGCAAATAGCTTGGAGTTTTATGCTTCCAGTGTAGAAAACGGAAAAGACATATACAAGGTGCTTAAGGCTATTATTCCACTGGCCGAAGACGCCTTTTTAAAAAACAAACCAAACACAGCAACAAAATCTAATGCTATAGATTACTTAAACGGTGTTATAGCAAATATTTCAACCCCAGATCAAGCCATATCTCAATCTTTAAAAAATGACTGTGTAACAGATTTTACTCAAAAAATTACAACCAGCAAAGGTGAAGATGAGAATGTGTATACGTTTAATTTTATTGATATAAATGAAGACAATATCGAATATGATTCTCAGCAAGACCTATTGTTTATCGAATTATACACCAATCAAAAAAGTAAATACATCAAACATTCTGAAAATGGAGAGATGCAGAACTATGAAGATGGCTTTAAACTATATGTAAACTCTATTGAAGACGCAATGATAGCAAAAGAAGCCATTCAAACCATCATAAACGATTGTAGGGCTACAGTGAAAGATTATTCCGGACTCTCAGAAAGTCAAGCATTGCAGCAACTGGCTGAAGCTATTGGAGTTGTGAAAATCAATGAAGATGCTTACGACCAGTCCATTGAAGTTATTGACGAAGCTGCTAAAACGATAAAGTTTACCAAAATATTTTCAAAT
>JAAEZL010000209.1 GCA_018222875.1 Algicola sp. | reverse complement strand
CCTGAAGGTGGTGCTCGTGGCGGACAAATAATAGCTGAGGGAACACCTGAAGCTATTGCCAAAAATAAAAAGTCGATCACTGGTGAATTCCTAAAAGAAAAACTTTAAGTAGTTAAAAACGAAAACATCATTAAAATTCCGGCTGTCGTTGGTATGACTAACAGTAAAAACACAAAACTAATCAAACCACTTTTTATCCAAGTTAATAACCAATGTTGCTTGTAAAAGCGAATCAGCGCAAATAAAAAATAGAAATACGTAGAAAAAGCAATCAGCCAGCTTATCCATCCTGGCGTGTCTTTGTATAAATAATTGATTCCGAAAAGAATACTAAAGACCATAAACAGAAATGAAAAAAAATAAAAACTAAACACCAGATGATGCACATATTTCCCTTTATTGTAATAGAACAGATTCAATATTAATGCAAAAAAAGGAAGCAAGAAAAACATAGAAATCGGAATACTATCAAAAAATGCCTGAACAATAGATCCTGCTCCTTTACCTTCAGCTAAACTCAACATTCTTTTATATAGACGTCGTTCTATAAATCCTGCATCATCAGACATGCCCATTTCTTTATAAATTACATCTTTATCTGCTCCCACAGCCAGCAGAGAATCTACTTTCTCCTTATCAAAATCCCATGAAGTATTTACGTTTCTCGGGTTAGCACTTTCTAGTTTAATTAGCGAATCTGCCATTTTTAAATCAGAATCTTTCAGTCCTAATACATTTTGATTCTCTTTAAGAGGTTTCATTAGTTGCTCAACTTGAGTAGAATCTAATTTAGGCTTTAAAGAATCATTAGCAACTGAACCAAATTCTGATTGAACAACCTTCTCATTAATGACATTAGCTTCATGTACCAGCTCTCTCGTTGTAAACGACAGTATAAAAAAGAAAAGCACAGAAATAAACAGATACATCTGAGCTGGATGCAAATACAACAATCGTTTACCTTGTAAAAACTTTTCAGCTAAATAACCTGGCTTAAACATCAATGGCGCAAAACTTTTGAAAAAACGTGCATCAAAGGAGAAGTAATTACTAATAGTATTATAAAACAAAACGCCTATGGTAAGTTGATCATTTGTTTTTTGTCCGCAATTCGGACAAAATTCAAACGATTCATTTAAAATAGAATCACAGTTTTGACAATGCAAAGGTGCATTAGTAGTGGTTAATGATTGGTCTTCCATTTTTACGCTTTGATTGGTGTTATAAATGTAACAAAAAATAAGAAGTAACACGTTTTGATTTATTCTTTAAATAAAATAAGCACACCAAAACCTTATTCATTATACTGAAAATCAATAATTTATGTTTTTGGCACACAAATTGGATTATTACAGGCATATGTATAGAACCATAAAATTTCCAAACGAGTTGGAAATATTGGTAACATCTAAAAACCTATAATTATGAAAACGCAATTACTTTTTATTGCAACGATGTTAATAGGATTGACATCAGCAACAGCTACAACAGCAGGATATGCTGTTTCGAATAGGGAAGATTTAAATAATGCTCGTTATCGTTTTGCCGAACCTATTGTGTTTATTGAACGTGGTGTGGAATTTCTAATTTTTCCAGATGGAAGTTTCGATTTTAACACTGAAATTGTAAATAACACATCAAACGCCTATTACAGAACCAACACAAGGCGAAGTTCTGTTAATACGACTTATGGAGCTCCAGGAACTATTAACAGAGTCCAGTACTCTAACCCAAGATCAACTGGTGTGATCGTTACACATGATCACAATGGTCAAGTACGCAGAATCGGAAATGTTTTTATAAACTATGACAGAGAAGGACGAATTAAACGAGCTGGATCTGTATATATGAGCTACCAAAGAGGTAATGGTTTACTAAGACAAGTTGGAGGATTACGAGTAAACTACAATCGTTGGGGAGAAATTGTTCATGTATCAGGAATTGTAAATCGTTACAATGCAAATTTTAACTGTAGTGTAGGTTCAGGACATGGTGGAAATAACTTTATAGGAATTAATGATGTAGATCATTACGATGACGATTATTATTACTACAGAAAGAACGGAACAATTAAAAAGACAAAAAAGAATATCAAATTTAAACAATCATAGCGCATCCCCAAATTACTAGCATGCAGCTATGCAATCCCAAAGCGCTTCCTCAGGCCTTTGGGATTTTTTTGTTTTATATGTATTTGTTTACCAATAAGTTAGTTTGTTAAACTATTTTTTGGCACACTAATTGTTTAATATTAAACGTAACAATAAAACCCATACAATTATGAAAAAATTAGTTTTACTTATAACTGTTCTATTCCTTGGAGGAACATCAGTTTTCGCAACCAACAACACATCAAACAATTTTGTTAGAGGTTATGGCAATTCTTTCATTTTTGTTGAAAATGGGATTGAGTTTTCAATCTTTCCTGATGGTCAGTTTGATTTTTACATGCCGAATTACGGACCAAATGTTAGTGTTGGAGTAAATGCTCCAGGAGTATCTATAAGCTTTAACTCTGGCTACGATTATAATCCTTATGTACAGTATGATGATTTTGGTGCAATCATTCAAATTGAAAACACACCAATCTTCTATGATTTTTATGGTCGTGTTACTCAAGTTGGTAATGTAAATATTCATTATAACAATTTTGGACGAGTAGCAAGAGTTGGCGGACTTTATGTGCACTATAACAGACACAGAGTGTTTACTCACTACACAGGGTTCATCAATATCTATAACAGAACTTATGTATACAGACCTTGGCACAGTTATTATGTGATTCCTCCTGTAAATTATTGTGTGGTTTATGCAAGGCCTTACAGACAATATTACACACCTGTTCGTCACACTTACTACAGACCTTACCGAGATAATTACAGACAACCAGTAAGAGTTAATAGTCGACGAAATACGGTTGCAACAACTGGAAGAAGAGGTAATAGTATCAATACGAGATACCGTCAGCAGGCTATTTCTAGAGGAAATGACAGAACTATTAGAAATACAACGACAAGACATAACAATACACGTGCAAATGCTAACAACTCTAACATCAGACGTTCTGATAGCAGAAGCGCATCGACAAATACGAGACGTAACACAAACACGAGTAGAATTTCTACTACAAATAATACAACTAGAAATTCTAATAACAGTAGTTTATCTACAACCAGAAGAATTACTGACAGAAAGGTTACAAATTCGAGACAAAATGTGACCAGAAATACTACTTCTGTGTCTAATAATAGAACAAATACCAGAACGATTAAAAAAAATACGACCATTAGAAAACCAAAAACTTCTAATTCTCGTATATCTAATAACAAGCGAAGTACAAGAACAACAAGAGCTGTAACTCAAACGAGTGGCAGAAGTAACTCTAAGGCAAGAACAGCTAGTTCAAGAACAACGCAAAGCCGTTCAGGTGCAACGATAAAAAGAACAAGATAAGTTCGATAAATTATAAATTTTTGGTTGGTTAGTGGAACTTCCCATAAGAGTATGCCTCAAAGCACCTTGTGGGATTTTCCCATTTATAGAATTAGTTAAAAATACTACTTCTTCAATCTTACATAGGTGTTGAACATTTCTGAGATATCTTCAGAAACATCAAGCTTATATATTAAAAACGCATACACAATTCCTACAGACATCGATTTC
>JAAEZL010000208.1:398-3669 GCA_018222875.1 Algicola sp. | reverse complement strand
TTAAGCGAACACCTTCCTAAATACGCTCACCTCCAGAGTCATTTAACCCAATAACAGGCGCACCAACATTAACAGCCATGTCCATAATTTTACAAATCTTTTCGGCGTGTGTTTCAGATAATGAACCACCAAACACTGTAAAATCCTGAGCAAATATGTACACTAATCGTCCGTTAACGTTTCCGTAACCCGTAACCACACCATCGCCATAAAACTTCTGGTTTTCCATACCAAAGTCTTTGGTTCTATGCGTGACTAAAGCACCAATTTCTTCAAATGAGCCTTCGTCTAAAAGGTATAATACACGTTCTCTTGCAGTTAGTTTTTTCTTTTTATGTTGTTTGTCTATTCGTGCCTGTCCACCTCCTAATCTGGAAAGTTCTAGTTTGTCTTTAAGGGTTTTTATTTTTGAGTTCATTTTTTTCTTTTTTTTGATTAGCTGATTTCATTTATGACATCTCGACTGCGCTCGATGTGACAACAAATTACAACTGTTTACTAACTGAATTAGGTAATCGCAATAATTTTTGATCTTCCAGATAGCATTTTAATGCAATTTGTGCTGCTATTTCAGCTTCCTTCTGGTGTTGTTCTTCCAGAAGACTTGGTGAGTAGTAGTTTTTTACAAAATGCGTATCAAAGTTTCCGCTTTTAAAAGCTTCATGTTCGCATACAAATCGTCCGAAAGGCAAAGTGGTTTGTACGCCTTTAATATGATAATTATCAATCGCTTTTATCATTAACTGAATGGCTTCAGAACGTGTTTTTCCATAGGTAATTAACTTAGAAAGCATAGGATCATAGTAAATTGGAATATCCATGCCTTCCTCAAAACCATTATCGACACGAATATGTTCACCTACTGGTAACTGATACACTTCAAGATTTCCAACACTTGGCAAGAAATCGTTCATCGGATCTTCTGCATACACACGAAGTTCAAGAGCATGGCCATTGATTTTTAAGTCTTCCTGCTTGATGTCTAAAGCTTCACCACGAGCCACTTTTATCTGAAGTTCTACCAAATCCACACCAGAAATCCATTCTGAAACAGGATGTTCTACCTGGAGTCTTGTATTCATTTCCAGGAAATAGAAATTATGATCGGCATCTAACAAAAACTCAACGGTTCCAGCACCTAAATAATCACAAGAGCGTGCCACATTGATTGCCGCCTGTCCCATTTTTTCTCTAAGTTCAGGAGTTAATACTATAGAAGGCGCTTCTTCAACCACTTTTTGATGACGACGTTGTATAGAGCATTCGCGTTCAAAAAAGTGAAGTATATTTCCATGACTGTCTGCCATAACCTGAATTTCGATATGACGAGGTGAAGTCACATATTTTTCAACAAATACAGAACCATCACCAAAAGCAGACGTCGCTTCACTAATGGCACGTTTCATTTGTTCTTCAACATCTTTTTCTTTTTCAACAACACGCATGCCTTTTCCACCACCACCTGCTGCCGCTTTTATAAGAATAGGGAATCCGATTTCTTTAGCAATTTGAACAGCTTCTTTAGGATCGGTAATGGCATGGTCAACACCAGGCACCATTGGGATATTATAATCTTTAACAGCGTCTTTTGCCGCTAATTTGTCTCCCATCATTTTAATGGCTTTTGAACGCGGACCAATAAAAATGATGTTATTTTTTTCAGCAAGTTCAGCAAAATCAGCATTTTCACTCAGGAATCCATATCCTGGATGTATGCCATCGACCTTCAGAGATTTAGCGACTTCTATTATTTTATCACCTTTTAAGTAGGATTGATTGGAAGGTGCAGGACCAATACAAACCGCTTCATCTGCGTATTTGACATGTGGTGCATTTCGGTCGGCTTCTGAAAAGACAGCGACGGTTGTGATGCCCATTTTTTTAGCAGTTCGCATGACGCGAATTGCAATTTCACCACGATTGGCAACTAGTATTTTTTTCATTTAAACTTAATTTTGATGTCATTTCCGGAGGTTTCGAAGATTCGAAATTACATCGAGAAGTTCCCGATACATTTAAGTCATGCTTCATAAAACACCTGAACTGACGTATATCATTATTCGAATTCTATCAATAGTGAATTTTTATCGACAGTTTCGCCTTGCTTTACTTTTATAGATTTGATAATACCTTCTCTTGGAGAGGTGATGACATTTTCCATTTTCATAGCTTCAAGAATGAGAAGTGCATCGTCTTCTTTGACATTTTGACCTTCGGAAACATTAATTTCGAGAATTAAGCCAGGCATTGGAGCCTTAACCTCATTGACTTGTTTCGCAAGACCAACTTCAAACCCTAAGGCTATAATTAACTGATCTAAATCATCGTTAATGTCAACGTCGTACGTGTTGTTGTTGACTTTTATCGTGTAGCGTTTATTATTGAAATCGGACTCTAACACTGAAGCTTTGATAGAGTTGTTATGTTGTAAGACATGGAATTGATTGGAGGTCGTTTCAATAGCATCCAGTTTGTTTATATCTTCTCTTGAAATGTCAAAACTGTGCGTATTGTTGACTTTTATTTTATACATAAAAATGGTATTTATAAGGTCTTATAAAGTTAAAACTATAAGCACTCCTAAAATATGAAAAATATCATATTCTGTAAACTAATCTTTACAAAGATTTGAAATGTGAGCGTTCCTGATGTTTCTTAATGGCTTTCCGAGACAACAGAATTCCTATAATTAAAGACACAAATGCGCCTACCCAGATTCCTGGAATGAATTTAATAAATAAGAAGAAGTCATAAGCACCATGAAAGAAAATGGCCAGGCCTAAACCAGCAAGATTTAATTTAATCCGGTTGGAAGAAAATTTAGCTTTTCCCATAAAGTAGCCCATCAAAATTCCGAAGGTTGCATGTGCCGGAACTGCAGTAAAAGCTCTTAGTACTGCAACTTCAGTTCCACCTTGTATTACATACATTATGTTTTCAGTAGCAGCAAAACCCATCGATACCATGACAGCATACATAATACCATCATAAGGTTCATTAAAGGCTAATCTTGGTTGCGCAAAATAACGCACAATGATATACTTACTGAATTCTTCAACTAAAGCAACGACAAAAAACGCTTTTATAAATTGCTGAAACACGCTAAAGTCATCTTTTAAAGGGAGCACGAAATCGAATCCAAGATATAGAATTATAGTAATAATAATGCTCACGACAGCTCCTAAAACGAAACTTAAAAACAGTAAGCCAGTCGGTTCTTTTTCATATTTATCTTTAAAATAGATATATATAATGATAATAAGAACAGGAG
>JAAEZL010000208.1:0-388 GCA_018222875.1 Algicola sp. | reverse complement strand
TTGTTAATCTCGCTTTTACTCAAAAGCATTTCAAATTCTGAAACGCTCACAAATTTGAGAGCTTCAACTTCTTCTTTTTGGGGTTGAAGGTCTTCAATATCACTATCAATTTCAGCTATAAAAGTGTTATGAAATTCGTTATCTGTAATTCCGTCAGGATACGATTGAAAACATTTAAAAACACCAATTTTCAGGAGTTGGTCTTCTGAAAGATCTATACCAATTTCTTCTTTGGCTTCTCTTACAGAGGCTTGCTCAGGAGTTTCACCAGCATCAATATGTCCAGCAACCGAAACATCCCAAAGCAACGGACAAATAGCTTTTGAAGCGGCACGCTGTTGAAGCAATATGTCACCATTTAACGTGTAACACCAGACATGAGCAGTAT
>JAAEZL010000207.1:680-3688 GCA_018222875.1 Algicola sp. | reverse complement strand
AAAGCTCTCAGAATAGTTTCAAAGTCTGGATACTCAAAATTCGTCGTTAATTCGCGATAGGTTAAATCACAGTCCTGTTGTTCACTAATGTAATAGCTCTTTTTAAAAAGCAATGCGGTTTCAAATTCATAATAAGCCAATGGCTGTGGTGTTCCAATGTCTAAACTTTTAAGCCAGTTAGCATATTCAAAAGAACGCTGTGCTTTACTTTTTCTGAAAAACCGATATGCAATTTGATTAATGACATTTGGAATACGAAACGACTTGACATTAATAGTGGTTCCGTTTAAATCAAAAAGTTTGAGCGAGTTTCTGTCCTGATTACCAAAAGGTTCTCCTTTGGTATCAAAATTTGATATAATATCATCAAAAAAAGCTTCAGAAGCTTTATAATCCTTATGTATGTTTTTAGTTCTGTTCACCTAAATATTGATCTACTCCATGCTTACACCAAACGGATTTATTGGCTATGGTATTTAATTCAATCTCGTTATTGATTTCTAGTCTGCTCTTCGACTTTTCATTGTGGTAAATATGAAAAACAATGCCTCTGTATCTTATTCTTCTACCTTTGAGTCCATAATTATGAAACCTCAGGGCCAATTCAGAATCTTCTCTTCCCCAACCTTTAAAATCTTCATTATAACCGTTTACAGCGATAAAATCTGATTTAAAATAAGACGTATTACAGCCTCTGTATTTTTTTGAAAACTGGTCACTTGCTTTATAAAACTGACTCAAAAATGGCACATGCATAGCTCGTGTTCGCTTCTTTATACCTTTTGAAAATGCATTGAAGCGTATTTGCTGTGCTCTAAATAAAGCGTCTAAATGTGCTTCCTGAATATTAACTCTGCTTCCAAAGAGATACGTGTTCTTTTCAGCAAAATGAAGATGATCTTCTACGTAATTTGAATGTAAAATGCAATCACCATCTGCCTGAATAATATAGTCGCCTTTAGCCTGAGCTATAGCTTTATTTAAAATAACCGATTTCCGGAAACCATCATCTTCGTGCCACACATGCACTAATGGGATATTAAATTTCGATTTAAAACTCTCTATTAACTCTTTCGTTTCATGAGTTGAGCCATCATCTGCTACAATTATTTCATCAGGCAATTGCGTTTGATTAAGCGCACTTAACAACACAAGTTTTAAAGCTTGAGGCCAGTTATAGGTTGAAATGACTAATGTTGATTTCATGAATTAAAAACCTTACTTTTTAAATAAAAATTTAAACCATTGTCCGAAATTCTTTTTCATCAAAAACCACTTTGAAGGCGCAAAATTATTGGTTGAAAATGTATCTGCTATTTCAGATATGGTTGTCCCTTTGGTAAAATTTAAAGACTTCCATTTATGAGGTTCTAAATAAAACAAATCGGTTAATGACTTATAATTACTCGCATTTGCAGTTTTCCATTTGTCCATAAAATACGGATTCAATTCATCTTTGTGTCCCCAATTCTGGAATTTAAACTCTAACTCGCTTTCCTCTCTTGACAAGGTTTCGTGTAACATCAAATGTTTCGTATAAATAACACGTTTCCTTGTATTTCTTCCTGTGCGATAATTAGGATAATTGGTAGCCGTTAAGCATTTTGTTGGTTCGTCGATGTATAAGCAACCATCATCAACAAACTTATAGATATTCACCAAAAATGTTGAAAATTGAATGTTGTTTTTTTCAGGATTCTTTAAATAAGAATCGTGCTGACGTAAGGTGTCTACAAACGCTTTAAAATCTAAAAAATATTCATCTGCATCTAATTGAACCAGCCAGTTCCCTAGTCCCATTTGTTCAGCAAGAAGCTTTCGTTCTCTAACTTCGCATTCCATTGTGGATAATTCTGGCACATAAAAGCTATCTTCATAAATAACGATTTTCTTATCAATATCAATTGAATTTAACCAATCAAAGAACGTATCATCTATTGTAAATGAAGCTCCATTCCAGGTTTTTCTATCTTTATCAATTGCTAAAAAAATGGTATCCGCATCTTTATAAACTCTAGGAATTGCATTTTTCAGCAAATTAAAATCATAAGATACGAGAAAGCCTACTTGTATTTTACCCACAAAAATATTTTTTACAAATATAATGTTAAGCTTTATAAATACTTACTTTTGCTATTGAAAAACGTTAACACATGAGTTCACTTACAGTTATCATGCCTGTCTATAATGGTGAAAAGTATCTGGAGGAAGCTATAGATAGTATTCTTAACCAGACCTTTACAGATTTCAAGTTATTGGTGTTAAATGATAATTCTACAGATAGCACTTTAGACATATTACAAGCGTATCAAAAGAACGATGATCGTGTTGAAGTTATCAACAAAACCAGAAACGAAGGTCCAGCTAACTTAAGAAATGAAGGTATTGAGAAAGCTCAAACTGAATTTATTGCGTTAATGGATGCTGATGATGTTGCTTTACCAACGCGATTTGAAAAGCAATTAGCCATTTTTAAGCAATATCCAAATATTGGTGTTTGTGGCACCTGGTTTACCTTTTTTGGTGACAAGCAAAAGTTGATTAAACATAATGTTAAACCTGAAGCGTTAAAGGTTCAGTTTTTAAGTAGTTGTGGTATTGGAAATCCGACAGTCATGTTCAGAAAATCTGCTATTAAAGAGTTCAGATTTGAGCATCAATATGTGCCTGCTGAAGATTACGGACTTTGGAGTGAGGTTATTCAGGTGACGGATTTTTACAACATTCCAGAATCGCTATTGAATTACAGATGGCATCCAAATAATATCAGTCAGACTAAAGAAGAAAATCTTCAAAAAGCCAATGTTTTAATTAAGAAAAAGCAACTCGTTCATTTTGGAATTGATGAAACCAAATACCATATTGACCATTACTTATACGCGGTTTCCTTTAAAAGAAATTTGTCTCCAGATACGATTATTTCAGTTATTAATGCTTCAAAAGATTTAAAAGAACGCAACCGAAAGAGCAAGTATTATGAGCCTTCGATATTTGAAGCACATATAGAT
>JAAEZL010000207.1:0-670 GCA_018222875.1 Algicola sp. | reverse complement strand
ACTATTAGAAATGCCAGTTATTACACCAATACATTCTATAAGTATCTGAAAAATGAATCTGGTTATTTTGGAAAAATGCCGTTGGTAGATAAGATAATTCTACGATTTAAGAGTTTATTTTAAGTAACGTCTTTTAAAGTATTTGAACTTAGTTTTTAAGTTTCCGTTTTTGAAATACGTATTCATGAATGCTACCTGATCTTCCGTTAAATCTTCACCAGCTTTTTTCATTTTAAGAAGTCCGAAAGCCGTTGCATTACCCAGAGAATTTAAAACCTTTCGCATATTGTTTGTATTGGCTTCAGGAATAAATTCCATGATTTCCTTTATGTTTAAATACGAGGAATAATTTTTGAAATAATCAGATTTAAGCGCATACACACCTCCTTCATGTTCTCTGTAAACTGCACTTACGAAATCCATAAAAATTCCTTTTCCTTTTTTAAGCAAAAGTGCATACAAGGTATTGTCTTTAAAGTAATCAAAGGTTTCGATGTTGGTTAAATCTAAAGCTGATTTTTCAAACAAAACGGTAAGTGTCAAGGTACAATAAGGTCTGAAAATAGTATTAAAATCAATCGTTCTTGTTGGTTCTGTAAATCCAAATTGATTATCAATAAAATCCTTGCCATTAAAGGTTTTATAGTTCGTCCAAGCAACTACATAATCT
>JAAEZL010000206.1:3135-3744 GCA_018222875.1 Algicola sp. | reverse complement strand
CATCTGAGTCGATTCATGATGTAATGAACTTAAGCGATGTTCTTATATGCGATATCTCGAGTGTTATGAATGACTACTTGGTTACAGGTAAACCTATAGTTCTTTGTAATACTCAGGAATTGACAATTGAAAGTCTTAACATTAATTTCCCGACTTCATGTGCAGCAACTATAGTTGACGAAAAAACAGATTTTACAGAGGTAATAAGAAAAATCGAATTTGAAGATAAAATGCATGAGCATCGGTTAAAGTTAAGGGAATATTCACTAGGTAATTTTGAGTCTGATCCTATGACAAAATTCTTGAGAGGACTAGCTTGAATATTTGGAGCTATTTTATGGTAAGACATTTTCAGGTTTTTTTTAACACATGTATATTTTTTTATAACATCTCTAGAGATTTTCTAAAAGGGAGCATTTTTCTATCCATTTCAAGATTGTTTCAAATGGTTAGTTTCTTTCTTCCAATTAAAGTGTTGATACTTGCTTCTTCAGGAAATAATCAGAGATATAGTAGTTTACTAACAGATTATTTTAGTTTAGAGCAGTACATACTACTTTTCTCGTTTATGGTACCGTGTTCATATGTTATATACTTAGTGTTTGGGGT
>JAAEZL010000206.1:0-3125 GCA_018222875.1 Algicola sp. | reverse complement strand
CTTTAAATCCAAGGGGGCAAGTGTTGTAAAATTGCATAGTCACATCGCAAAAGCTTTGTCCGAAGTTATACTTGTAGTAATAACTTCGCTTACGATATTGGTATTTGATCCTTTGACGATGTTGTTGATATTCTCGATATTTGTTTTACTGCTAAATATAATTATTAAAAAAACTGTGAATTTAAAGGATGAAGACAGAATCGGTGTTTTAAAATTACATCGAAGGCAATATATTGAATATTTTTCCTCAATAGGCTTTATTGCAATCTTTGCTTTACTAGTCTTGCAGATTATGTACCTTGATCAAGGAATACTAACAGCAGTATTTATACTTTTAGTATCTAGAATGTTATTTCAAGCAATGCAGCGATATTCGGTTGAAGCAATCTATATAGAATCTTTGAAGAACTAATACTTTATAAATAAAGGTGTTTTAGATGAGTCTAGTAGTTAGTGTGATCATACCAGCTTATAATGCTGAATGTTTTATAGGTAGATGTTTAAATAGCGTTTTGAATCAATCATTTACAGATTTAGAGTTGCTGGTAGTTAATGATGGCTCATGTGACAATACGTTAAACATCGTTCAATCTTATAATGAAAGAATAACTAATCTCAGAGTTTTCGACGTAGAAAATGGAGGCCAAGGAAAAGCTAGAAATATTGCGCTAAATGAAGCTACTGGTGATTATGTATTTTTCTTGGACGCAGATGATGAAATAACTGAATTCGCAATAGAGAGATTGGTTAAGAATGCTAAAGAAAATAGCTCTGATGTAGTAGTTTGCGATTATTACTTTAAAAATGAAGATAATAAATACTTTGGTTATAGCAATTTCCCTGCTTTGTTTGAAAATACTTTCTTGGATAAAAAAGAGATAAAAAAATTATTAACTAGGACGTTGTTTCCAGTTAACAAATTGTACAGAAGACAATATATATTAGATAACCATATATCTTTTGGTGAAGGTTATATATATGAAGATGTTGAATTTGGTATCGGAGCTTTATGCAGTGGTGGAGTTATAACATATTCCCCATTCCCATTGTATGTGATAAATGTTAATAGTAACTCTACCACTAAAATAGATTATAATACGACCAAGCATAGCGGTGGATTTATTAAAGCTATTGAAAATAGCATTGTTAAACACGGACACGTGATTGAAGATTATTCTTCAGTATTTATTAAGAATATGTTTTCTAAAGCATATTTTTATACTATCGTACAAGGTAGAATTCCTAAAAAACAATATTATGATTTCTCAGTAAACTTACTATCAGCATTAAGTTCCGTAGCAGGTGGCGAAGCGACTAAAAAGCTAGGCCGAAGGTACAGATATCCCTTGGCTCTGATTAATAAATTTAATTTTATGGCCTCGATTGCTTTTTATAGTTTGAATTGGTTGCATAAAACAAAAAAGAAGTATGTTTCTCCTTCAGTTTATATTACAAGTTTGGCTAAAAAGCGGCTTACAAAGTCGCATACATCTTCTTCTCAATATATAGCAGATAATGTAGTGCTTTTTCATGGATTTAATGGTTCTGTAAAAGGAAATACTAAATACCTGTTGTTGCAAGCCGATGATTTAAAAGAAAATTTCGATATATACGTCCTCGTTGATGATGTATCTAAAATACTAGATTTGCCACTTAAGCGTAATGTTAGTTACGTGATAAAAGGTACGTCAGAGTATAAAAATATACTTACTATCGCAAAGTTCCATATATTTGAGACTTGGGTGCCAAATAATATTGAAAAGAAAAAAGGTATGATTTGGATTCAGCTATGGCATGGAACACCAATAAAAAAAATGCTCTTTGATAGTCATGAGAGATTTATCATGAAAAAATCTAAAAGGCATAAGCTAAGTAAGTTTCATGATTTGTTGCGCTGGGATTACATATTATCTCAAAATTATTTTTGCACTAAAAAAATTAGGTCTTCATTTCAAATATCAAAAGATAAGATTTTAGAGTTAGGTTATCCTAGGAGTATTAATATACCCCGATCTAAACTAGATAGCCTTACATTAAAGTATCAGAGTATAGCCGGTAATGAAAAGCCAATTTTACTTTATGCCCCAACATGGCGAGATTATAATCAATATGGTTATGGAAATGACCTAACATATATTCCGAATTTTGAACGCTCTGGGCTCATGGATAAATATACAATAATTTATTGTGGGCATCCATTTGGAAATGATTCATTAAATAAAGAAGTAATAGTTAAAGATGAGTCGGATGATATACAAGAGTTAATTTCTGTAGCAGATGTTTTGATTACAGATTACTCATCAATTTTATTTGATTGGCTCCCTACTAATAAAAAATTCGTATTGTTATGGAATGATCAGCAATTATTTGAGTATGCCAGAGGGATCTATCCAGAAATAAGAAAGGATTTCGCTGATTTTATTGTAGATTCTGATTCCAAAGTTCTTGATGTGTTGAACTCTAACGAAAAAGTTATTAATAATTTGGAAGATTATACAGAGTTCTCTGACAAAAGTTGTGATCTGCTTGTTGAATTTATTAATAAAATTAGTCGCCAAGAAAAATCTCACAATAAGGAAGTGAAATGAAGAAGGTAGTAATAACCTATGGTACATTCGATATGTTCCATATCGGGCACCTCAATCTCCTGAAGCGTCTTAGTGAGAGAGGTGATCGTCTGATAGTCGGTGTGTCGACTGATGAGTTCAACTTGTTGAAAGGCAAGAAGACACTGATTCCCTACGATCAGCGTGCCAAGATCGTGGAAGCGATCGATTGTGTAGATCTGGTGATTCCTGAAAACGACTGGGAGCAAAAAGTACGCGATGTCAAGGAATATAATGTCGATACTTTCGCAATAGGGGAAGATTGGAAAGGAGAGTTCGACTTCCTGCAGGAATATTGTGAGGTACTGTATCTGGAGCGCACCAAGGATATTTCCACGACGGATTTGAAGCGCTCACTGAAGCGGTTATTGTCTATTCCTCATGAAGATCTCATCAAGGCTTTCGAAGTCTTGGAATTGCTCCGTAGAGATCTTGAATAATGATGATGTTACAAACGCTATGAAAGTTCAAAATCGTGTCTTGAGTGGGTATACCATGTATACCACTGAATTGGCTGTC
>JAAEZL010000205.1:2062-3745 GCA_018222875.1 Algicola sp. | reverse complement strand
TCTTAAGTATTGGGCAGAAATTATCTAATAAATATAAAGAAGATATTAAGTCGTTGGGGGCTGAAAAAAGTTTCCTATCAGGCATCTACCTTAGAGCATCAATTTCAGCTGCCCCAGTATCCTTTTATCATAAGACATTATATGCGGCTAAGTCATTTTGTTTAAAACCTGGAATTAAGAATTTTGTTTTATTATTTTTACCATTTTTCATCTTAAAAAAAATTTATGTTTTTGTGTAGGTATATTTATGAATAATGTTTTTTTATTGCAAGTTCACAGAGATACTTATCACTTGAGAAAGCTAATTGAGGTTATTTCTCAATACTCTGATGTTTTTATTCATATGGATAAAAAATCAGAATCTGATTATTCTTCCTTAACATCTTGGTTAGATAAAAATACATTTTGTTTTTCTGTGATTTTATTGTCAGATCGATGTTCTGTCTACTGGGGGGACTGTTCTCAAATTAGTGCGACATTATCATTATTGAAAGCTGCAAAGGAAGAAAAAGATTATAATTTTTTCACATTGTTGAGTGGTGATTGCTTTCCAATAAAACCCTTGCCAGAATTTAATAAATTCCTTAGTGAAAATAAAGGAATGAATTTTATTTCAATAAGTGATGGTGAGAAATTTTCAAATAGAGTTGAGTTGTATCATTATTTTATTCAAAGTAAATACTATCGAAGTAGTATTCTAGTTAGAAAGTTATCTTTAATAGTGGCAAAATTGTTAGCTTTATTTAAAATAAAAAATAAAGTGTTTGATAGTTATTCTTTGGCAAAAGGATCGCAATGGTTCACCTTGTCTAATGAATTTGTGTCCTATGTTATTGATACTGTTTCTCGCGATAATTTATTAGAATCACTTAAGTATACAAATTGTATAGATGAGTTGTTTTTTCAAACGCTACTTATTAATAGTGAATTCAGTCAAAAACATAAAAATGATAATTTAAGATTAATTGATTGGGCTGGTGGCAATAGCCCTGTTTTATTAAATGAAGAATATGATTTTTCCGCCACAGAGAGTTTTTTTGCACGAAAGATAGATGTGGAAAATAAACTAGTATTTAATAAATTAAAAAAACTTGTTGGTTTTAATGGAGTATAAATTGCAGCGGTTATCTAAATCCTTAGATGGTATATTAGAACTTATTAAAGATAAAAGTAATGTAGTATATCTTGAGTACCCTATTTATTTGAATATTGGTGATTTGCTCATATATCATGGAGCAGAAGAATTACTTAAACAAAATAACGTAAGTCCTAAGTATCGTATTCCATTAGAAGAGTTTAATTTAGATATATTGAATAGCGTAATAGATCCTGACACTACTATACTATTTCAAGGGGGAGGTAACTTCGGAGATTTGTATAAAGGTAAACAACGAATGAGAGAAATTGTCACATCTCATTTTAAAAATAATAGAATTATAATTCTTCCTCAAACTATACATTTTAATGATTCAGAAAATCTGCTTAAATCAGCTGAGATATTTAATAAACATAATGATTTACATATCTGTTGTAGAGATGAAGTAAGTGCTAAAGAGTTTTCATTATTTAGTAACAACGTTCATCTATTCCCTGATACCGCTCATCGATTAGTTGGTTGTTTAAAAGTTACTCCTCCTACAATGGATAAACTGTATTTTATTCGCCAAGATAAAGAAAAGTCTG
>JAAEZL010000205.1:294-2052 GCA_018222875.1 Algicola sp. | reverse complement strand
TCTGCATCAGAAAATACATCACAGTTCTTTTCCGATGAACAAGCTTCTATTGATTGGAAAGATATACTCTACAAAAGAGATTATATTTTTCAAGTCTTTATTTCATCTTTATCTAAGTTAAATAAGCGAGTTAAGTCAAAATTGTTAAATAAAATAATTTGGAAGATTTGGTTTAAATATAGTAAGTGTCTTGTTAATCGTTGCTCTGAGTTCTTTTCTAACTATAATGTCGTGTGTACTTCAAGATTACATGGTCATATTCTTACTTGTCTAGTTAATCGCAAGAGCCAAGTTCTTGATAATGCTTATGGCAAAAATAGCCGTTATTGTAAAACTTGGACAGGACGATTAAATAATGTTGAATTTGAATCATTTGTAGATAAAGAGTAGTTTAATTACAATGTGACGGTTGGATACTTTTATCCAAAATCGGATAATTACTACAGGTATAAACAACTTTGTTACGTCTCTGTTAAATATAGTGTTAATATATAGTCCCCAAAACTATATCTATCGAAACAATTGTTTTTATTCCGTTGTATATTTATCTTTCAATGTGTTTTTGATGTTATTTTTATTGATTAAACATAAGAAATTATCTTTTCACTCTCTTTTTGGTGATAGAAATTAATCTAATTTTTTTAGTTTTTTACACTAAAGGTCTTATTTTTCTTGCTAGATCTGTATTTAGATAAAATCTTATAGTTCTTAACCTTTATTATTTTTTACATGGTGTTATATATAGTCTTTTAATGGTGATTAATGATAAATCGTAATAATGGAAAAGTGGCTGTAATTATGAGTGTATATGGCTCGGATGATCCAATTGCACTAACCGGTGCTATTGATAGTATTTTAAATCAATCATATCCTTGTGATCTTTATATCTTCCGTGATGGTGAAGTTCCAGTCGCTCTTCAGAATATTCTAGATAAGATAAGTGATAATATTAGAATAAAATATTATCATTCGGAAAAAAATAAAGGGTTAGCTTTTGCACTTAATAAGTTAATTGATAGGGTGCTATCTGGTGGGTATCAATTTGTTGCACGTATGGATAGTGATGATATATCAAGATGTGAACGAATAGAAAAACAGGTTGCATATTTTAACGAACACTCTAATGTTGATGTGTGTGGCACCTCTTGTCGAGAGTTTGGGGCTAGTTATGCGTTAGATGAAAAGCATCTACCATCAATTCATGAAAAGTTATTGAACTTTAGTATAACTCGCTGCCCCTTTATCCATCCATCAGTAATGTTTCGCTCATCGGTTTTTGCTGATGGTAATAGATACCCTACCGATACAGTTTTTACTGAGGATATGGCTCTTTGGTTTAATCTCCTTAATAAAGGTTATATATTTGGAAATATCAACGAAGTTCTCCTTGATTATCGTCTTAACGAAAATACGATTGAGCGTCGGAAGGGAATAAATAAAGCTATGAGTGAGGTACGTATTCGAACAAGTAACATGTTTGCTTTAAAACAGTTTTCTTTTAAGAATGTAGTGCTGATTTATTCTCGATTAATATTTCATATAATGCCTTCTAGTTTAGTCAAAATAGCTTACAAGAGTGCAAGGTGATAATTTGTTTTTAAGCATAGGATTTTATTAAAATAGAGTAAGGTGCTTTCTGGTTTGATATCAGTGTTATATTGGGATTAAGAATGAAAATTGCTATTGCCGGTACTGGCTACGTAGGCTTATCAAACGCGATGTTGCTCGCGCAGAATCATGAAGTAGTTGCATTAGATG
>JAAEZL010000205.1:0-284 GCA_018222875.1 Algicola sp. | reverse complement strand
AAAGAGCTGGCGTATAAAAATGCGGATTTTGTCGTGATTGCTACGCCAACTGATTATGACGTTAAAACCAACTACTTTAATACGTCGTCAGTCGAATCAGTGATTAAAGATGTGATGGAAATTAACCCTGATGCGGTAATGGTGATTAAATCGACAGTTCCGGTCGGTTACACGGCTCGTATTAAAGAGGATCTTGGTTGTGAAAACCTGATGTTCTCCCCGGAGTTTTTACGTGAAGGCCGAGCATTATATGACAACCTTCACCCTTCTCGTATTATCGTAGG
>JAAEZL010000204.1 GCA_018222875.1 Algicola sp. | reverse complement strand
GAAATGTATTGATTAATAGCATTTGCTAAATCATTAAAAACAGAAGAATTAAGAGTAATCAATTCCTCTTCAGTTTTTCCTGTATCGTCAACTCTACTAGTGGTTAAGTTTAAATCAAAAAAGGCTAATCGTATACCTTTCAGAGGATTGTTGTATGCTATTTCATATTCGAAAGGTCTACAGCCAACACCTGTGCTTAAAAATGCTTTTGTTAGGGATTCTAATTCTGATTTATCATCATCAACTATAATTATTCTATTTTGAGGTGTAATCATTTTTCTAACTATTTTTTGGAAAAACTAAAGCAATACAAGCTCCTGTATATGCTTTCGAAAGGTTCAAATCTGCTTGGTCTGGAAACAATAATTTTCCTCCTGTCATTTTCATAACTAAATCTGTGAAATATAAACCTAATCCCATTCCTCCTTCTTCTTTGTTTGTTTTAAAAGCTTGTGTTAAATATTCAGGTTCCATTGAAAAACCATTACCATTATCTGCTATAATAATAGCAGGAGATTCAAAAGTTTCTAAATCAGTACCGATAAATATTGCTGGTTTATATTCGTTACCTATTAAATCTCTTTTAGCAGTTGTCCAGTAAATACTGTTATCTATTAAGTTTGAAACAGCACTAATAATTAAATTAGTAGGTCCTTTAAATTTAAAATCAGGATTTTCTCCAGTTAAAATAGGAGAGGAGAAGACAATATTGTGATAATTGAACCTGTTGTTATGTCTTCTTTTAGAAATTTCAATAATTGTTTTTGCGGTTGAATTCGACTTCTTATTTTTTCTCAAAAGAGGAGAAAGACTTTCCATAATTTGAAGAAGACTTGAAACCCTATCTTTAATCTCAGATATATTAATTTTATCCGTTTGTAAATCTGAATTAATATATTTCATTTCCCTTTCAATTTCGTGAAAGGCAATTCCAAGATTTAATCCAGTCATTCCAGAATTAACCATTATATCTCGCATCTCAGTATAATCTTTACCAACTTTTTTTAATAATGGTTCAAGTTCTTTATCAAGTTGTTTTTCTTTTAATTTTTCTTCTAATTCTTGGATAGTTTCCCCAAATCCAATCTTTTTTATGGGCTTTAGTCCTTCTAATAATTCATCAATTTTTTCTTTGTCCTGTAAGGCTATTTTCTCAAAAAAGCTAAAAATTGACTTTACAATTATTTGAAATTTATCATATGTAATATTCTCAATTAAACCTTCTCTGTTAGTTTTTTCTACCAAACCGTCTACACTTGAAGCTAAATCTAATTCAATAACACCAATGGTGACTTTTTTACCAAAGTGGGAACCAGCGTGCTGAATTTTATCGTAATCTAAGTTTAACCAATCATCATTAGGTTCACCGTAGTTATAAACGCGAATATTATCTCTAAAAATTTTAACACCTTTATTGTCACTAATGTAATTTTTTACAGCTTGTAATTGCCCAGGAAAATGACCTTCTAAAATAGCTCTGTTTTGGTTGAAAACATAAAACCTTCCTTTAATGTTTCCAATTCCTTTTAAGTCAGAATTCTGTAAATACTTTTTGTGTAATGGTTTGCCATCTTTATCAAGCCCTTCTATATCTTTGAAAGCGTCCCCAATATGAAGTAAAGAATTTTTTTCTGAAGCTTTTTTATCCTTTTCTATTTTGGTGTTTTTGTGAGGATTGAATTTATAATTCCAATTGAAAGTTGAAAATGGAAAATTTTCTTCATCTTGCTCTGATAAATCTAAATTAAAGTCAAATTGATATAAACTATTTTCAAGAATTTCTTTAGGGGTTTTTATACTTTCTATCCATTCTTTATGCCAATCGTTACAAGTTATTTCTATTGAAAAATCAGAGTTTTTTTGAAAAGGGTTCTTTATATTGTCTATTTTTCTAACTAGTTCTCTGAAGCTTTTTTTTGTCCAATTCTTAGTGGTTAAATCACTTAGTACAATTCTCGTGCCTTGTCCTTTCTCAAAGTTTGTAGTAGATATCGTTTCAACTTCAACTTCTAAATCTTGAATGTATTCCTTAGAATTTATCAATTTTGGCCAATTTATTTCTAAACGATTTGCAAACATTTCGCCTTGTTCTTGGGTTTCTAGTTCAATTATTTTCGCCAATTTATGTACTGCAAGCCTGCCTACACCTTTATTCCCAAATGATACTCTATTGTATTTTTCGCTTACTTTTCTATTTTTGCCTCTTTTAAAATCTGTACCAATAGTTAACCAAACATTTTGTATTGTTTTTGAAGACATTCCGTGACCGTCATCTTCAATAATTATTTTTTGAGAGTTTGTATTTAAGTCAATAAATTTTACTTTGACTTTGTCCGCATCTGCATCATATGCGTTTTTAACAAGCTCAAAAATAGCTAAGCTATCACTACCAATTAATTCTTCTCCTAAAAGACTTAAAATATGGCTTTTTGCTTTTATATGATGTTTTCGTTTATCTATCATAATTGTTCTTTGATTTTAACGGCAATTTCTTTAGCCATTAATGGAGGGACAGCATTTCCAATTTGTCTAAAAGCAGCGCTTCTGCCACCTTCAAAAAAGAAGTCGTCTGGAAACGATTGAATCCTTGCAGCTTCTCTGACTGAAATTGACCTTATTTGCTTATTGTCTGGATATATATAATGATGTCCATCTTTTGCTATATGAGCAACCATTGTATGAGAAAGACCATTAATGTCAACAACTTTATATCTGTCAACAAATGATTTTTCATTTTTGTGGGTTTTGAGTTCAGTTGGTAAATCAGGATATTTTAATCGTTCAGATTTTTTTAACCATTTATTTATCGCAATTTTGTAGATATTTAAATCTCTTTCATTATGAGGTCTAGCTATATGTTGGGTAACAAAATCTACTCCATTTCTTAATTCAAATCTTTCAAGATATGGTGTTGTTGGTTTAGCATATTTTGTAACATTTTTTTGGTCGCCTGGTTTTATTTTTTTTAAATCAGATAGAATTTGACTTACAGTAAATTCCTCATTTATCTTATCAAATTTTGGGTATTTAAAATCGATACCTTTTTTCCAACCTATTAAAATAATTCTCCTTCTTTTCTGTAAGACTCCGAAATGCTCAGATTTTTGAATTGTATAATCTAATTCATAGCCAACACGTTTAAAGTATGCTCGCATATTTTTAAAATAACTTCCTTTTTCAGCAGTTATTAATCCCAAAACATTCTCAAAAACAAATACTTTGGGTTTGAATTTTTTCAAGAATTTTGCGTATTCTTTATAGAGGAAATTTCGAGGGTCATTTTTCATACCATCTTTGTCTCTCGATCTTCCGACAAGAGAGTAGGCTTGACAAGGTGGACCACCTACAATTAAATCAATTTGTTTACCACTGGCTAGTTTGTCTATTTTTTCGAATATTATCCTATTGTTATCTCCTCCAATTGGAATATTTATGACAGAATTGGAAAGTTCAGAACTACCAAAGTCTTTTAGGAATTCTTCTCTGGTAATTTTTTCTGATATGTAATCGTAATATTTTTCTGTTTTGTTTTCAGAATTTAATTTATGATATATCAATCGAGTTTCTAAAGTGTCACAAGCTTTTTTGTCTATTTCTACGTGAGCAATAGGTTTAAAACCTGCCTTGATAAAGCCTTCAGATAAGCCACCTGCACCTGAAAATAAATCTATGAAATTAAGATTTTTCATACTATTTATTCAGTTTTAAATGTCCATAAATTTTCTTAAGAATCTCATTTGGGTCAGCATCAATAGCCTTAGAT
>JAAEZL010000203.1:3047-3786 GCA_018222875.1 Algicola sp. | reverse complement strand
CGTTAGTATTTTTCCGATGACGCAACTAAGTTAGTTAAAACGGATGAATTTCCGACAGGGAATTCAGTAGTTATTGCGCTTACACGTTGTTAGCCACTGGCTTTTACTTACTCAACGCTTTTATTATTCGTTCCTCATTTATCACTATATCTCTGAACAAAACGTGAGGAAATTCAGTGTATTTTGATGATTTAAAAGCCTCTGAGATATTGGATAAAGTAGAAGCTGTCATAAGTGATAAATTCATTTCTGTGTCCATTTCACAATCGGTTACAAAATCATCACTAAATTCTGGTGCAATAAGTAATATTTTAACAATGCGTAAATTATTTTTTAGTGCTAAATTTTGATAAGATTTCAATTGTCTTGAAACTGTACTGAATTTATTATAACCTCTTTCTTTACTTGTTTTACATTCTACAATTATTACTTCATCGTTATCCAAGTTTAAAAGAATATCAATCATATCCTTTTTTGAATTCAGTTTATTTTTAAATTCATCATCAACATTGAATCCTAAACTAGTAAATATTACTTTAGTTAGTTCCTCGAATTTAATTCCGAGTTCACTTTCTTTAACAGTTATTCCATTTTCTTTTAATAAGTTTAGGTTTCTATAAGCAACATTTTCAAAGTTTTCTAAATATAAATTTTCTACATCTTTATAATGTTCAAGAATGTTTAAAATGTCGTCTCCACGTTGCTTAATTCCATTGTCTTTTATGAATTTGGTTAAATC
>JAAEZL010000203.1:0-3037 GCA_018222875.1 Algicola sp. | reverse complement strand
CCAAAATATCTCTTGGTTTTATATTATAATCAAGTAGAAAATCAGCCTTTAAAACAAATTCATCTTGTAACTCAAATTGAGATTTTATCTCTTTGTTTAGTTTTGGAAGGGATTGATTAAGTTCAACAAGTAATTTGTCGAAGCCATCTAGTGAAATCCCAACTTTTTCGTCACGCTCAACATTCTCAAAGTGTTCTATTAGACTATTAATCTTGTCTTCTAAAACACTACCTTTTAAATTAGAAATATTTAGACCTTTTTCGCAAAGTTCATTTAAGGTTTTTTTCTTTTCTGTTAACGTACTTCCTTGTTTGTAAATATCCTCTAAAAGTAAGTTTGTAAATGAAATACCTTCTTTTATTATTTCCTCAATTTTTTGAGAATGAGATAGTTTTCTATCGATGTTATGTTCTCGAGCAATTTGATTAATAATTGGTTCTCGTAAAAGTTTTAAAGTTCTTCGATAGAATTTTTCGGCAACTTCTTTTTGTCTTACTTTACGTAACATTCTAACCATTTCGTCTGCTACATAAATTGTATTTTCTTTATTTGAGAAGAAAATGATTCCAATGTTTTTAAGTCCCTTAATGACTTCTTGAATATCAAGTTTTTTAATTGGTAAAATAGAGTAGTTAATCAGTTTCACCTCTTCTTGTGAAAGTCCTAATTGCTTGGAAAGAGTTAGAATTATTGATAATTCGTCAGAAGTGATTTTTGCATCTCTATTATTTTCCACGTCGTTATGGTAAGCTGTATTTAAACAAGCTTTGTAGATTTTGTAATCTCTTTTTCGAATCGCACTTAATTCCGATTTGTCATTTTCAAAATCAGCGTTAAGACTTTTAGTTCTGCTTTTTAAGTTTTTGATTTCTGTTTCGTACAATCTCGAAAACCAATCTTGTTTCATTATGCAATTTCCATCACGAATAATAATGTCAATTAATATGTCTAATTGAGATTGGATTTCTTGAAATTCACACTTAATATGTTCTTGAAATTCATCTGCTGTTAAAGCAAAAATTTTAGATATATTTTGATTATCTACTGATTTTAATCCTTTGTCTGAAGAACTTAAAATCTTATCGATTTCTTTTATGTTTTTTGGACTTTTTGATATTATATTGTCGATTATTTTAATAAAAGAGTTTTTTTCTATTGAACCGAGTTTATCTAAAATATTTTCTAATTTCATATATTTTGATGTTTAGTGATGTCGTTTTTTTCAGCTTGTGGCTAACGAGTTTGTGTAAGCGTCAGTAACGGGAAAAGATGTTAGTATTTTTCCGCTGACGCAACTAAGTTAAATAAAACGGATGAATTTCCGATAGGGAATTCAGTAGTTATTGCGCTTACACGTTGTTGGCAACTGTATTTTTAAAGAATATTATCTAAATCTTGTTTTCCAATAATTGCCATTATTTCTACAACATCCTCATTCACTTTATAGAAAATACTGTCAGATCCACATACGCAACGTCTATATCCTTTTTTTATATAATCAACTGATTCAAAGGAAAAGGGTCTTTGTGCAATTATCTCAAAATATTCAAAAAAAGAGTCAAAGTATTTATCCGCTTGAGTAATTCCGAATTTTTTAACTCCGAAGTGATGAATTCGAATTAAGTCCTCTCTCGCAGTATTGCTGATTCTAAATTCAGCCATTGAGTAAGTTCTTTGATTGTTTAAGAATTTGCGCTTTACTCTCAGAAGTAAATCCACTATTTTCAGCTTTTTCGAGCTTAGTTCTAATCCAATCAATTTGAACTTGTTGACTTCTTGCTTGTCTAATTAAATCGTTAACTAATTCACTTTTACTAGAATATTCTTTATTGTCAACTTGATTTTTCAGCCACTCATCATTTGGCTCTGTAAATGATATACTTTGTCTAGCCATAATATTATATTTTGATGTAAATTTACACCAAATATGAATCAATCGCAAATTTTTCTGAATATTGTTGCCAACGTGTTTGTATAAGATTAGTTGCGTAATTTAAGCACTAAATTTAGCAAATAAATCACAGATAGAAAGTCCGCGAGGACTTTCGTAAGTAGGCAAGAAACTAGCAATTAATTTTATACGGTGTTACCTGCTGGCTTTTATTCGGTCGTGATAAATTCGATAAAGCCAAAAGTCCGCCAACTGCTAATATTGCTCCACCAACAAAAGGAAATCCTGCACCAACTAAATCAGCCATATTCGATGAAAAAAGAAATGGCAAACAGAATATCATTCCAAAAATTCCTGCTGTTATTGAAGCAAAAGCTCCAAATTTAGTAACTCGTTTCATATCAAATATTGTTTTTTGTTCAAGTTCTGGTTTTAATAATTCAGCTCTTAATTCAGTCAGATTTCGAGTTGCATACTTTTCGATTGTCCATTCCGAAATTCCGATAAATTTCTTTCCTTTTTTAAAGTCCGAGTAAAAAGTCCGCCACAAGTCTGGAAGCAAAATTGCTCCGAAAATCAAAATAGCAAATGAAGGAATAGAATAATTTCCATTTCCAACCATAAAAGCTTGCATTCGGATTTCGTCTTCAGCTGTCATTTGGTAATTAAGCAAAACGTGTTTCAAATCGTGGCTTTCGTATTTTGGCACTAGAGTCAGATTATGGTTATCAAGACATTCAGCTATTTCTTTTCCTAAAGTTCCTTTTTCGAGATTTCTTAATTCCGAAACCTTTTGTTCATAAGGTTCCATTTTGCTAAATAATTCGATTGTTGAAACGGAAAGGTCAAATGACTGTTTTATTATTTTTCTGGCTATTTTTTGCAGTATGTTCATTTATAGTTCAGATTTTTTTCAGCTTGCAGGTAACGGTTTTGTGTATGGTTAGTTGCGTGTTTAAGCAACTAATTTAGGAAACAAAAACGAACGCGAGAAAATTCCGAAGGAATTTTCCAAATAAGCACTTGCCAAAGCAATTAATTATACACGTTGTTGTAACACGTTTTTATTTTTCTATCTGATTTATTATGTCAATCATCAGTTTCTCTATGTTTTTTGTTGAACCATTAAATTGTTCGATAGATATT
>JAAEZL010000008.1:43528-51671 GCA_018222875.1 Algicola sp. | reverse complement strand
ATCAAAATCAGGAAACCCAATCGCTATGTCTGGAGTTATAACGCCTTGTATTGTTCCTGCGATAATCCAAAATACCAAAATTTCAAACATCCAATATTTTTTAAAATAAGAAAATACTGGAATTAATAAGGCCATCAAACTACATAAATACAAAGGCAAATCTGTTTTAATATCATAAGACTCAAAGCATATATGATATAAGTGAAAACTAAAAACAGTTAAGGAGACTAAAATAGCCAGACTATTAAATAAGAAGCGTTTGACTTTAGCGCTAGAAGATTGTTTAGCAAACCGAATAAGTATAACAGAAAGTAAAATGGCAATACCAATTGGAACCACATGCTCCAAAGATCCAATGGTAACTCTTCCTGTTAATGTTGACGCTATCAAATGCACGAAGCAATATAGCTAAATTGATTTACATACGTTGCTCTCTCGCAAGTAAGGTGTTTTTTAGTAACATCGCAATAGTCATCGGACCAACACCTCCGGGAACTGGTGTTATATAGCTTGCTTTTTTACTTACATTTTCAAAGTCTACATCACCAGTAATGATGTAACCTTTTGGTGAACTTTCATCAGGAACTCTTGTGATTCCAACATCGATTATCACTGCGTCATCTTTAACCATTTCAGCTTTTAAGAAATTTGGAACACCAAGTGCAGAAATAATGATATCTGCCTGAGAAGTAATTTGCGTGATATTTTTGGTGTGACTATGTGTTAAAGTCACTGTTGAGTTTCCAGGAAATCCTTTTCTACCCATTAAAATACTCATTGGTCGTCCAACAATATGACTTCGTCCAATAACAACGGTATGTTTTCCTTTAGTTTCTACACCATAACGATCAAGTAATTCGAGAATACCAAAAGGTGTAGCAGGAATAAAAGTACTCATGTCAAGTGCCATTTTTCCGAAATTCTCAGGATGAAAACCATCAACATCTTTACTAGGGTCTACAGCCATCAGTACTTTTTGAGTATTAATTTGAGGAGGTAGTGGCAGTTGAATGATAAAACCATCGATATCATCATTTTGATTTAACTCTTCAATTTTATCTAAAAGTTCTATTTCACTAGTAGTATTTGACAAACGAACCATTGTTGATTCAAATCCGACACGTTCACACGCACGAACTTTACTACCAACATAAGTCAGGCTTGCACCATCATTTCCAACAATAACTGCAGCTAAATGAGGTACTTTTTCTCCTTTAGCCTTCATTTTTTTGACTTGTTCAGTAATTTCATCTTTGATGTCGTTACTCACTTTTTTTCCGTCTAAGATTGTCATGTTGGTTGTATTTGTCAGGTTGAAACCTAATTAATATTTCTATTTTTTAAAAAGACCTTTCGACTGTGCTCAAGGTGACATTTATGTCTTATTCTAAATAAAAAAACATGAGTATTATCTCATGCCTTTCATCGCTTGCATCATAGCCTTTCCTTTACCACCTTGCATCATCTTCATCATTTTGCTCATCTGATTGAATTGCTTCAATAACTGATTCACTTCCTGAACTGAAGTCCCGGAACCTTTACCAATTCGTTTTTTTCTGCTTGCATTAATCACTGAAGGATTTGAGCGTTCTTCAGGCGTCATAGAATGGATAATAGCTTCGATTCCTTTAAAAGCATCATCGTCAATATCGACATCTTTCATCATTTTTCCAGCACCTGGAATCATTCCGATAAGGTCTTTCATATTACCCATTTTCTTAATCTGCTGAATTTGCTTCAGGAAATCATCAAAACCAAACTGATTTTTAGCAATTTTCTTCTGAATCTTTCTTGCTTCCTCTTCATCATACTGCTCTTGCGCTCTTTCAACAAGTGATACAACATCTCCCATTCCTAAGATACGATCTGCCATACGTGATGGATAGAACACATCAATCGCTTCCATTTTCTCTCCTGTACCAATAAATTTAATTGGTTTATTTACAACAGATTTAATAGAAATAGCGGCTCCACCACGAGTATCACCATCTAATTTGGTAAGGATAACACCATCAAAATTCAAGATATCATTGAAAGCTTTAGCAGTATTAACGGCATCCTGACCTGTCATAGAATCAACAACAAAAAGGGTTTCCTGTGGCTGAATTGCTTTGTGAATGTTAGAAATTTCGGTCATCATCGCTTCATCAACAGCTAAACGACCGGCCGTATCAATAATAACGACATTGTGTCCATTTGCCTGTGCATGAGCAATACCTGCTTGGGCAATGGCAACAGGATCATTATTTCCTTTGTCACTATAAACCTCAATATTAAGTTGATCTCCGACAACGTGTAACTGATCAATTGCGGCAGGACGATACACATCACAGGCCACTAATAATGGCTTTTTAGTTTTCTTGTTTCTTAAATAATTAGCTAATTTACCAGAGAAGGTTGTTTTACCAGAACCTTGCAAACCAGACATTAAAATGACCGTTGGAGTTCCTGAAAGATTAATACCTTCAGCATCGCCTCCCATAAGCTCTGTCAATTCGTCTTTTACAAGCTTTACCATCAATTGACCTGGCTGTAAACTTGTTAAAACGTTTTGTCCTAATGCTTTCTCTTTAACTGTATTGGTAAACTCTTTAGCTATTTTAAAGTTAACATCGGCATCCAGTAAAGCTCTTCTAACTTCTTTTAGAGTTTCAGCAACATTGACTTCAGTAATACTTCCATGTCCTTTTAAAACATGTAACGCCTTATCTAACTTTTCACTTAAATTATTAAACATAGTCTTTCTTCAAATTAATTAATGCACACTAATTACAATCAGGTGTATCTGGAAAAATGCAAATTTAAGTATTTGTGATGTATTTATAAAGTGATGTACTATAAATTAAACCATAAAAAAAGGATTACCCCTCAGGCAATCCTTTCTTTCCAACTAAAAACTAAAACTAAAACTAAGCGGTTCAGTTCTACTAATGATTTATGAATAATTAAAAACAATAGTTCTTTTTTAGATAACTGTTTTAGCAATTTTTAAACCCTATAATAATTTGTACTATTGTTTATTATATAACAGCTAAATGTAAAATTCCCCTACCTTTACGTAAATTTAAAACTTAGTTTCAAGTTACAAACTATGTCAAAATCGCTTAAAGATAACATCTGTGAAGAGCAATTATTCGCTTCACTATTCACTAAATATTCTAAAGACCTCAACAACTTTTTGTTTTATAAGTTTGGTAACTCGCTTAGTCCAAAAGACAAAGTTCAGGAAGCCTTTGTTAAACTTTGGGAGAACTGCGGAAAAATAACACCAGACAAAGCCAAAAGTTTTTTATTTACAACAGCAAATAACCTGATGCTCAATGCGTATGCACATCAAAAAGTGGTGAGAAGACATGAGCAAATAAAACCGAAATTCAGTACCAATGAAACGCCAGAATTTCTTTTACAGGAAAAAGAATATCAAAAAAAATTAAATGATGCTATAGCAAACCTAACTGAAGCACAACGTGTTGCGTTTTTAATGAATCGCGTTGAAGGTAAACGATTTAAGGAAATTGCGAAAATTTTAGAGATTTCAACTAAAGCTGTTGAAAAACGAATTTATGGTGCCTTAAAAAAACTAAGACAGGATATTGATGAACTTTAGTTAAGTTGTTTGTTGTTTGTTGTTTGTTGTTAAAAAGTATCTGAAATTAGGTTTGAATGAATGCAAATAAATCATAAGTTAGTTCAAAATTGTAATTAATAATAAATGCTGATTACTAATAAAAAAGGGTAGGAATTTTTTATATATAACTGTTATATAGATGTAAACCAAATCATGAACAAAGAAGAACTCATACAAAAATGGTTAGATCACGATCTAAATGCTCAAGAACTTGAAGCTTTTAAACAGCTTGAAGACTATACTGCATTGCGTAAGTTAGACGCTAACCTCAAGTACTTTAAAGCTCCAGAATATAATACTTCTGAGAATTTAGAGCAGGTATTGCGCACTATACAATCTAAAAAGCAAAAGAAAACAAACTGGTTACCTACAGCTATTAAAATTGCCGCTATTTTTGTGATATGCTTCAGCGTGTATTTTTACACCACTACTTTAGATACAACAATCAACACGCTTGCATCACAAAAACAATCTGTTGCGTTACCTGATAATTCCATTGCAGAGCTCAATGCCATGTCAACACTGGTATTTAATGAAAGTGACTGGACAGATCACAGAGAGGTCTCTCTGGAAGGCGAAGCTTTTTTTAAGGTTGCCAAAGGTTCACAGTTTGATGTAAGAACTGAAGATGGTATTATTTCCGTTTTAGGAACACAGTTTAATATCAAACAACGTGACAACTATTTTGAAGTCATTTGCTACGAAGGAAAAGTAGCTGTGACTTATGATACCACTATTACCAAATTATTACCTGGAGATTCATTCTTCGTCTTAGATGGGAAATTAATGACTACTGAAAAAGAAAATCAATCTGTTCCTTCCTGGTTACAAAACCAAAGTCGTTTTAAAAGTTTACCATACCGAGAGGTTATTGCTGAGTTTGAACGACAACACAATGTATTTATTTCTCTTGAAAATATTGACGACTCACAACTTTTTACAGGAAGTTTTACGCATAATGATATTGAAATTGCCTTAAAATCCATTACTTTACCGTTACATTTAACGTACAGTAAAACTGACAATATCATTACACTAAAACGTGAGTAAGAAAGGTATTACTAATCTTTTTATTATTTTATTTTTCTTTAGTATTAAAAGCGCAATCGCTCAAAATACATCTAAAGAACCACAACCTCTTGCTAACATACTAACAGAATTAGAAACGCAATACAGCGTACATTTTACATACGTAGATCAAACCATTACTGATATCTACATTATAGCACCTGACAAAAGTTACACTTTAGAAGAACTTTTAGACTACTTAAAATCTGAAGCTAATTTAGATTTTATTCTGGTAGACCAACATAATATTGTCATCTCAAAACGAATTAATCCACTCAGTAATTTTATTACTCAAAAACTGGAAGAGGTTGTTATAACGAATTACTTAACAAAAGGAATCTCCAGAAAAAGTGATGGTAAAACTACTATTAAAACGGCAGATTACGGAATTCTTCCAGGACTCATTGAACCAGATATTTTGCAAACCATACAGGCACTTCCGGGAATTTTGAGTGTTGACGAAACCGTTTCAAATATTAATGTTCGAGGTGGAACGCACGACCAGAATCTTATTCTCTGGGATGGTATTAAAATGTACCAGTCCGGACATTTTTTCGGATTAGTATCTGCTTTTAATCCTTACCTCACAACAGATATCAATGTATCAAAAAATGGAACCAGTGTGATTTATGGCGATGGTGTTTCAAGTGTTATAGACATGCAACAGTCTAACAGTCTGGATCAGGATTTTAAAGCTGGAGCAGGTTTTAATCTTATACATGCTGATGGTTTTGCAAAAGTACCATTAACCAAAGAGGCAGAAATTCAGGTTTCGGCAAGACGCTCTGTAACCGATTTTATTTTTACACCAACTTATGACCAATATTTACAACGGGTTTTTCAGGACTCTGATTTTTCTAATTCGGAACAAAACAGCACTCCAATAGTATCTAATAATGAACGCTTTTACTTTTACGACATCGCCACAAAGCTCTTATATGATATTACAGATCAGGATCAAATTCGTTTTAATTTTTCGACCATTAATAACAGTTTAACCTATGATCAATTATCTCTTGCTGACGACAACCAATCATTAACAAACACTTTAGAGCAAAACAACTTTGCCGCAGGTGTGCAATATTTAAAATACTGGAATAGCAAGCTCACCACTACAACTCAACTCTACATTTCCAATTACGATTTGAAAGCCATAGATTTTGATGTGATTAATAATAGTCGACAAAATCAAGAAAATGAAGTCAGAGATTTAGGCATAAAAATTAATGCAACCAATCACATTGATGATAATTTGAAATTGCATGGTGGCTATCAGTTTAACGAAGTTATTATTAGCAATTTTGAAGATATAGATGTTCCGGATTTTACAAGCTTTGTCAGGGAAGTGAATCGAACCCATTCTATTTATGGCGAAGCAGAGTTTACTTCAGCAAATAAAAACACCTATGCCAGAATAGGAATTAGAACGAATTTCATTGAAAAATTTTCAGAGTTTTTTACTGAGCCTAGACTCTCCGTAAGCCATAAGCTTAATAATAATTTTAGATTAGAGTTTCTGGCAGAATTTAAAAGCCAAACAACATCTCAAATCATTGATTTACAGAACGATTTTTTAGGTATTGAAAAGCGACGATGGATCTTATCAAACAATGAAGATATCCCAATAATCAAAAGTGTTCAAGGTGCTTTTGGCATACATTATAACAAAAATAAACTCTTTATCAGTGCTGAAGCCTTTATTAAAAACGTTGAAGGTATTACAAGCAGAAGTCAAGGGTTTCAAAATCAATTTCAGTTTATTAACGATATAGGGAAATATCAGGTTAGAGGTATCGATTTTTTAATCAACAAACAATTTGAAACATTCAGTACATGGTTGAGTTATTCGTTTAGCAATAATGATTACACCTTCGATAATTTAAACAACGGAAACACCTTCCGAAATAATTTAGATATCAGGCATGCTGTAACTTTTGCAAACACCTACGCTATTAATAATTTAAACCTCGCACTAGGTTTTAACTGGCATTCAGGCAAACCAACCACACTTCCAGCAGACCTACAAAACACAACAAATACCAGTATTGAATATACATCTCCAAACAGCGATAACCTGAGTAATTATTTTAGAACTGATGTTTCAGCAACCTATAAATTAAAATTTGGAAGCAAATTAGATGCTTCTATTGGAGCGTCCATCTGGAATATTTTTGATAGAAAAAATATCATAAACACCTATTTTGCAACTAATGAAAATGGAGATATCGTAACCGTTGATAATTTATCATTAGGAATTACTCCAAACATTAGTTTCAGAGTAAGGTTTTAATTAACTATTTTTAATTTAAATAATTCAAATCAAATAAGAAATTTTATGACAACAAAACAAATTTTATGCACTGCACTTCTTTGTTTCTTTTCTCTTACTTCAATCAATGCACAAGAATTTGAAGTTCCCGAAAACTATAGCTTAGTCGCTGCTGAAGACTACGAACCTTACAAGCAAGATGTCTTAAATGCTATTCAATGGTTAGAAAACACACCATTGAATGAACAAGAAGAAAAAAGAAAAGAAGTAAGTGCTTTTTTCATGCAATGGGTTACTGGGAGTCCGACCGTTTCAATAAGTCTTTTACCCTACGTTTTAGATTTATCTGAAAAAAATTCAGAGTTACTAATGATCTTTTTAGGTGGATGGACTAAGGCTTCAATTGACCAGAATCATAAAATTACGGACACACAAGGAAATGTTGCAGGAATTAAAAGCGTGGTCAACTTTTATTCAAAGAATCGAAAAGCCGGAATCAATAAAAACAAAACAATAGAAAAACTCTTGAAACAGGACACTGATAAGGATATTGAAAAATGGTTAGAGAAGAACTCCTTGGATTAAAATTTCCTATTGGTGAATTCAAAAAACCAGAATACGGAAAACATTTTATATTATAAAGGACAATTTAAAACGTAAAACCAACTCGAATTCCGCCCCATTTTGCTAAAGATCCAGTGTCAAATTCTTTGGTGATGCTTGAACGTGTATATTCAAAATACAATGTTTTTGTTTGAATAATCATTCCGAAATTAAACTGTGAAGTAACACGCTCAATATTTTTGGACGAAATGGTATATGGGCTATCACGATTTATCAAACCTCCTTGTAACGTAGCATCATAGCCTATGACACTAAATACAGGTTGCGCATACACATAGATTTGAAAATTACTTTGGTTATTCTCTGAAGAAAAAGAATCTTTAAACTGTCCGAGAATAACATTTGCTCCAACTGAAGCATTAGTGAATAAAGTTCCTATATTCAAATTAGACTGAGCCTGTACAGATGCAACATCATTAAAATTCACAATTTGCTTTTCTACACCAATAGTATAGTTAATCACAATATCATTTTTAATCTGATGCCTCCATCCTCTTGGCACTTTATTTCCAGTGGCTTCATGAATACCAACCTGCATCTCTTCACCAAAAGCT
>JAAEZL010000008.1:40807-43518 GCA_018222875.1 Algicola sp. | reverse complement strand
CTCCAGGTCCGATAATTCCCAGATTAACTGAAGAATGTATTCTTAGTTGTTTATCTGAATGCTGAGCAACTGCAAACGATTTAAGCATGATTGCTGCAGCAAACGGCCTATCATTAAACTGAATTTCAGGAAGATCGTATCTATCTGGTGTAAAACCAATATGTTCTATTGATAATCCGTATTTCAACTGATACGTTTCTGGTTTAATTAAAAGTGAATTGATTGGGTTTTTACTAAAATAAGGAGATACAAATTCCAGATTATAACCTTGGGTGTAATTTTCATCACTTGCAGCAAAATAATCATTGTCGTAATTAAATCTGAAATAACTGTTACTATCTATGTTTCTAAAGGAAATCAGATGATCAATTTTTTGAGCATTTGCTATTCCGAAAAAAACAAAGACAACAAGTACACATGTAAATTGTTTTGTCATACTCTATTTACGATATATGATCTCATCTGGTTTTAAAATGTTATCTTGAAAAATGACACGTAAAAAAAGCCGTCTTTCGACGGCTTCCCTAGCAAATCTAGTTTAGTAATTAGGACTAACTACTAATCTAAAACCAGTTTGTGTGTCACAGAATTGTTTTCAGAAGTCATACTTAAAATATATAAGCCTGAAGCCATTCCGTTGATATCAATACTGTTTAATCCCGATTTCAGTAGTGTTTCTTTTACCAATCTTCCGTTTATTGAAATCACTTTCAGATTAACATCACCTGAAATTGAAGTTCCAATTTTGATGTTAAACACACCAGATGTTGGATTAGGATACACATTTAATACAGCATTCTGATTGAAATTTTCAATTGATAATGCCATTTGAGATTCGTAAGCTCCAATATCCCGAGACGCTCCAAAAACAGCTTGTCCTATTTGATCTGTAAAAGCATCAGCAGAATCACCAGCATCAAAAGCTGGAGAACCATTTAATAATTGATGTGTAAATGTTGTTCCACCATTATCTTGTAATGGACCAACAAGTGGATTAGCTTCTTCTATATCATTAGTTTGAGCAGTAAATACCGCTAAATCATCAGTCCCAATTAAATTAAAATTATTTGATGTTAGTAATCCCGAAACATCAGTCCCAGAACTCGCGGTATTTAAAGCTACTATAGTATTCTTAAGCGTAACATTTGTTACAGCATCAATTCCTCCACCAGTTCCAGCAGATGTATTTTGTGCTATTGTAGAAGCATTGATATCTAAACTTGCTCCAGTATTATAGATTCCTCCACCAGATACTGATGCTGAGTTTCCTGAAATTGTACTCGTCATAATTGTTGTAACAGCTCCTGGATTTCCGAATACACCACCACCTTCACCAGCAGTATTATTGTCAATAGTTGATGCAGAGACATTCATTGTGGTTCCATTTTGATTCCAAAGTCCTCCACCTTCATTGGCTGCTGCATTTCCAGTTATGGTACTTGTTGAAATTGTTATTGTTCCAGATGTTCCAGTAACATGCAATCCACCACCATTTCCTGGTGCAGCTGTTCCTGCAATTCCGTCAACATCGTTATTAGACATTATAGAGTTTGTGAATATTAATGTTCCATCAATAATTTCAATTGCTCCACCAGCTCTATTAGCTGAATTTGCTTCGAACGAAGAATTCGTTACCGTCACATCACCAGCAGTACTTAATAATCCACCACCTGAAGCAGAAGCTCCTGTAGCTATGTTGTTTGAAATGACTGTTCCATTGGTAATGTTTAAAGTTCCACCATTGTTAAAGACTCCTGCTCCTCCATCATCTGCAGCGGAACCTAAAGCTGTATTGCCATCAATGACTACAGCATCCAAAGTCATAACTCCTGATCCATTCCATAAACCTCCACCTTCTCTGTCGGCAGAATTAAAGTTTACAGTTCCACCTGTGATATCAGCATTACCAGGACCAGTAATATGCAATCCACCACCATTTCCAGGTGCTGATCCTACGGAATTACTATTTAAGATCACATTAGTAAGCGTAAGTGTTCCAGAAGCAGCAGAAGAATTATCTTCAATTCCACCACCAGCTCTATTTGCTGTATTTCCGGTTATAGACGAATCTGAAACTGATACAGTTCCTCCATCTACATTTTGAATTCCTCCACCAGAACCAGAAGCTCCTGTTGCTGTGTTATTAGTGATACTTGATCCATTTTGAACGATTAAGGTTCCTCCATTATTAAATAAGGCTCCACCTCCATTATCTGCAGCATCACCTTGAGCTATATTGCTATCTAAAATTGTACCATCGACAGTCATAGTTCCTGAACCATTCCATAAACCACCACCTTCTGAAGCAGCAGTATTCATATTTACAGTACCACCAGTAACATTAACCATACTGTTACCACTAACGTGAAGTGCTCCACCATTTCCAGGTGCACCTGCTCCAGTGACAACACCAGTATCATTAGAATTTAAACTCACATTAGTAAGCGTTACTGCTCCTCCTCCATTAGTTTCAATTCCTCCACCAGCACGATTGGACTGGTTATCTTCAATAGTGATTCCATTTGCTAATAACGTACCAGCAGCATTTAAGATTCCACCACCTGTAGATTGTGCACCATCAGCAATGTTATTTGAAATTATCGTTGAGCCTGATACATCTAAGGTTCCTCCTTCATTATAGATTCCACCACCACCAGCAGCTCCAGGTATCGTAACATCATTTCCAGACGCAGTGTTACCATTAACTGTAT
>JAAEZL010000008.1:31375-40797 GCA_018222875.1 Algicola sp. | reverse complement strand
ACTATCGTCATGATTCCAGAACCATTCCATAAACCACCACCTTCATTGGCAGCAATATTTCCATTAGTAGTACCACCAGAAATATTCGTCGATGCAGAACCCGTCACGTGCAATCCACCTCCGGAACCTGGAGCTGCAACTGCAGGTGAAACTCCTGCATTATTCATATCTAAAGTTACATTGACAAGATTTAAAGTACCTCCAGCAAGTTCAATACCACCTCCTGCTCTGTTTGCTTGATTTGTTGTAATTGATGATGCATTCACGGTAACATCTCCTCCTACTGATAAGATTCCTCCACCAGAACCTGAAGCTCCATCTGCTATATTATTACTTATTGTTGTTCCATTCTGAACTAAAAGTGTACCTCCATTATTAAAAATTCCTGCTCCACCATCATCGGCAGCTGATCCACTTGCTGTATTTGCATTTACAAGAACACCAACGACAGTCATAGTTCCAGTACCATTCCACAAGCCTCCTCCTTCTCTTGAAGCAACATTATAATTAAATGCACCTCCTGAAACATTAGAGTTTGCAGCTCCAGTGATATGAAGTCCACCTCCATTTCCTGGTGCTGATCCGGTTGTATTTGAATTAACTATTGAATTGGTAACATTTAATGTTCCTTCAATAAGTTCTATTCCACCACCTGCACGATTTGATGAGTTTGTAGATATTTCAGAATCTAAAATAATTACAACTCCATCAGTTGAAAAGACTCCTCCACCTGAACCTGACGTTCCAGTAGCATTATTGTTAGTTATTGTAGTACCTCCTTGAATATTAAGCGTTCCTCCATTGTTGAAGATTCCTCCTCCACCATCATCAGCACCAGCGCCTTGAGCGTCATTGCCGTCAATCATAACATTATTTACTGTCATGGTTCCAGAACCATTCCATAGTCCTCCACCTTCACGAGCAGCAACATTACTATTTACTGTTCCGCCTAAAATAGAAGCATCAGCAGATCCTGTAATGTGCAATCCACCACCATTTCCTGGTGAAGATCCTGTGCTATTAAAGTCTAAAGTGGTATTTATTAAATTAAGATTTCCTTCTATTAATTCAATCCCTCCTCCAGCACGACTTGATGTATTATAAGCAACCCATGAAGAATTTACTGTGACATTTCCATCTGTACTGAAAATTCCTCCTCCAGAACCTGAAGCTCCAGAAGCTAAGTTATTTGTTATTGTAGTCGAATTCTGAACGACAAGTGTTCCGCCATTATTGAAGATTCCTCCTCCTCCAGTATCTGCATCTGCTCCTTGAGCATCATTACCATCTACTAAGGTATTATCTACGGTCATGGTTCCTAAATTGTTCCATAATCCTCCACCTTCTAAAGCAGCAAAATTTAATGTGATTGTACTGTTATCTATAGTTGCATTTGTAGTTCCTGATAAATGAATTGCTCCTCCATTTCCTGGGTTTGGACTAATTGAATTCCCTAAACCAATATCAACACCAGCTGAGTTTCCTGTTAGAATTACGCCATCTAAAGCTAAAGTGTTTCCAGAACTATCTTCAATCGCTCCACCTGCTCTACTGGCATAGTTTCCTGATATTATTAATCCTGAGGCTAAGTTTAAAACACCTCCTGTGTTGTTAAAAATAGCTCCTCCTCGTCCACCAACATCTGTTGCATCTGCAATGTTTCCTGTTAATATTGTTGATGCATCTACGTTTAGTGTTCCTCCGTTATTAAAGAGTCCTCCACCACCTGTAACATTTCCATTGGCAATATTTCCTGTGATTGTTGTTCCGTTTACTGACATCAAGCCAACGCTATTCCAAAGTCCTCCACCTTCAAAGGCTGTATTATTTGAAACTGTTCCTCCGTTATAAACAACATCTCCTGCTCCAGAAATATGAAGTCCACCACCATTTCCTGGTGCTGGTCCGTTTACTACATTTCCTTGCAAGCTTACATTATTAAATGTGTATGTTTCACCAGATGCTGAATTGATTTCAATTCCTCCGCCAGCTCTATTGGCTGTATTATTCTCTATTGTAAGTCCGTCAACATTTAGTGTTCCTGGAGTTAATGTGAAAATACCTCCTCCTGAACCTAAAGTTCCTGATGCTGTATTATTTGTTATTGTTGTTCCATTTTGAACAATAAGCGTTCCTCCATTGTTGAAAATTCCGCCTCCACCATTGTCTCCTCCAGCTCCTTGTGCATCGTTTCCATCAATAGTCATTGCGTCAACAGTCATTGTTCCAAAACCATTCCATAAGGCTCCACCTTCAAGTGCTGCTATATTTCCAGATGCAATACCACCATTGATATTTACAGAACCATTACTAGACACATGGATTCCACCTCCATTTCCAGGAGCTGCTGTTGCTGGTGATACACCTGCATTATTATTCAGTAAGGCCACATTATTAAGAGTTGTTGTAATTGTTGCCCCTCCAGCAGTCTTGTCTTCAATTCCTCCACCAGCTCTATTGGCCATGTTTGAAGATATTTCAGAATCATTGACTACTAAAATTCCGCCAACATCATTAAAAATTCCACCACCTGAACCAGCTGGTGAACCTGTTGCGTTAGCAACATTATTTGTAATGACACAATCATTTATAGTTACTGTGGCATTGGTCATATAAATACCACCACCATCTGATGCAACACCATTGGTTATGGTTAAATCATTTAATGATATGGTTCCTGCAGTAATATTAAATATTCGACTATTAAAATTTGCATCGATAGTAACTGTAGTTATTGGAGTTCCAGCAATGGTTAGGTCTTTATCAATGATAAGTTCACTATTTAAAGTCACCACTGTTACTGCTGGCATGAACGTAATTGTTCCGCCAGGAGCTGTATCTGCGATTTCGTTTCGTAATGTTCCGTCTGATCCATCATCTAAGCCACTCGTCACAATCTGTGCGAATGAAGATGCTGAAATTAGTAAAGCTATTGCGAATGCAATAACAAGAGTAGTTTTGTTTCTCATTTGATTAGTGTTTTTTGTTAAACTTTCGATTAAAAAGTCCTTTGGGGAAGACACAAACACTTACGAGAAAACAGATAACTGGGTTTTAAAAAAGCCTTATTTTAACTTTTTTTTAACATTTATAATACGTGTAAATAGCTGATTAACATATGAATTAGAAACCATCACTCTTTACTTACATACGTTCCGGAACATCAACACCTAGTATACCAAATGCATTTTTTATGACGTTTGCAACTGTTTGAGATAGTTGAACACGAAATACTTTTTCAGTTTCATTATCAGCGCCAAGGATGGATACATTTTGGTAGAATGAATTGAATTCTTTTACTAAATCATAGGTATAATTAGCTACTAAAGCTGGACTATGCTGCGATGCTGCATTTTGAATCACTTCAGGAAACAATTGCAATTGTTTTAATAGCTCTTTTTCTTTTGGATCCAGAGACACTTCGACTGCGCTCAGTGTAAGATTTTCATTTACATTAGATTTACGTAAAATGGATTGAATTCTGGCATAGGTATATTGGATAAATGGACCTGTATTACCTTGAAAATCGATAGACTCTTTTGGATCGAACAAGATGCGTTTTTTAGGATCAACCTTTAATATATAGTACTTTAAAGCACCCAAACCAATCGTTTTATAAAGTTCTTGTTTTTCGTCATCAGAATAACCATCCAATTTACCTAACTCTTCTGAAATCTCTTCAGCGGTTTGAGCCATTTCGACAATTAAATCATCTGCATCAACTACAGTCCCTTCTCTACTCTTCATTTTTCCAGAAGGTAAATCAACCATTCCGTAGCTCAAGTGAAATAAGTTCTTAGCCCATTCAAATCCTAATTTTTTAATAATTAAGAAAAGTACCTGAAAATGATATTCCTGTTCATTTCCAACGGTGTAAACCATGCCACCAACATCCGGGAAATCTTTAACACGCTGAATAGCTGTTCCGATATCTTGAGTCATATAAACTGCTGTACCATCGCTTCGTAAAACGATTTTTTCATCCAGACCATCTTCTGTTAAATCACACCAGACTGAACCGTCTTCTTTCTTATAAAAAGCACCGGTTTTTAGGCCTTCAGCTACAAATTCTTTTCCCAATAAATAGGTTTCACTCTCGTAATAGAGTTTATCAAAATCAACTCCTAAGTTTTTATAAGTTTCACCAAAACCTTCATAAACCCAACCATTCATTTTTTCCCATAAAGCAACAACCTCATCATCACCAGCTTCCCATTTTTGAAGCATTTGTTGTGCTTCTAATAATAATGGCGCATTTTTCTTAGCGTCTTCTTCAGATTGTCCTTGAGCTATTAATTGTTGTATTTCCTTTTTATATTCCTGATCAAACTTTACGTAGTAATTTCCGACGAGCTTATCACCTTTCAAATCAGTAGAATCTGGAGTTTCTCCATTTCCGAAGCGTTTCCATGCCAGCATACTTTTACAAATATGAATGCCTCTATCGTTGATAATCTGCGTTTTATAAACTTTCTTTCCTGAAGCTTTTAAAATTTCAGACACACTATAGCCTAATAAGTTATTTCTGATGTGACCTAAATGCAATGGTTTATTAGTATTTGGTGAAGAATACTCAACCATTATTGCTTTTTCTGAAAGTTTAGGCGCTACAAACCCAAAGTCTGCTTTACCTTTAATACTGTTGAAGAAATCAATGTAATACGTTTCGTCAATTTCAAGGTTTAAAAACCCTTTAACAACATTAAAAGCTTTTACTTCTGAGACTTGTTCAACCAGATAATTTCCAATTTGCTCACCAATTTGAACAGGATTGCCTTTAATTACTCGCAGCATTGGAAACACGACAACAGTAATATCTCCTGCAAACTCTTTACGAGTTGCCTGAAATTCAACCGATTCTAACTCAGCACTGTAAATTGATTTTACAGCCTGTTTCACATGATTTGAAAGTGTCTCCTGAAGATTCATTTTAATCCGATTTTATAAGTCTGCAAAGATAGGTTTTTTATTAATTTTTTAAGACCATGACTCGCTTTAATTGATTATTTTGGAAGCTATCAATCAATTATAATTATGGAAAGACAAAAACATCTATTACGAGGCATTCCTGTTTTGGCATCTCTCGACATTAAAAAAACGGTAGAATTTTACAAAACAAAACTGGGCTTTAATCGTGTGGGTTATTTAGATGACAACTATGCCATTATAGCGCGTGACAACTTTGTGGTTCATTTCTGGAAGTGCAATGATAAAATTCACCCTGAAAACACAAGCTGTTATGTTGATGTAGAGCATATTGATGATTTGTACAAAGAATTACAAGCTCATCATGTGATTCATCCAAACGGCATATTAGAAGATAAGCCTTATGGCATGCGCGAATTTGCAATCTTGGACAACGATGGGAATATGATTAAGTTTGGTCAAGAATTAAATGAATGAAATACTTAATACTTCTTATTTTATTTTTTCTAATGGTGAGTTGCAGTTCAGACGATTCAAAAGAACAGCAAAACAATCCACCTGAAGATGTTTCAATGTTTTATAAAGGGATGGACTTATCCTTTCAATCAGAATTGGAAGACTACAACCTCAACTATAAAGATGAAAATGGAACTCCTGTAGAACTTCTGGATTTTGTTTCTGAAAAGGGAACAAACCTCGTTAGACTTAAATTATGGCATTCACCTCAAGATGGAGAAAATAGTCTGGAAGATGTTAAAACTTATGCGCAACGTGTGAAAGCTAAACAAATGGACTTCCTGTTGAATTTTCATTACAGTGACTTTTGGGCAGATCCAGGAACGCAAACACCTCCTTTGGCTTGGCAAAATATGACACAAGAAGCGCTAAGAATTGCTATTTATGACTATACAAAGGATGTTGTTACACAATTAAAAAATCAGAACACCTTACCAGAAATTATACAGATTGGTAATGAAACTGACAGCGGATTTCTATGGAATTACGGAAAAGTCTGGGGTGATTTTTCAAATAACTGGAGTAATTATGCTGCTTTAGTTAAAGAAGCTATTCGTGCTGTGAAAGAGGTAGATACTGAAAATTCTGTAAAAATTATGCTACATCTTTCCAATCTTGAAAATGCTATCTTTTTCTTTAACGAACTTAGTACATTTAATGTCGATTATGATATTATCGGACTTTCCTATTATCCACAATTTCACACCAAAGATTTAAATCTGGTTCGATCAAAACTAAATGAACTTGCTTCTACTTTTAATAAAGACATATTAATGGTCGAAGTCGCTTATCCTTTTACCCTAAATTGGAATGACAACCTTGGAAATTACATTGGTTATGAAAATCAAATTTTAAGTCAGTTTTCTGCTACTCCAGAAGGTCAGAAAGCATATTTCACTTGGCTTGTGAATACAATTAAAAATATTCCTGATAATCGAGGGATCGGTTTTTGTTATTGGGCACCAGATTGGGTTGCTTTTTCTGGAAATCAAAACACTTCAACATCAGGAAGTGCCTGGGAAAATCAATGCATGTTTGATTTTAATTTAAACGCATTGCCAGTTTTTGATATTTACAAAACCAACTAATTGATAATCAGCATCTTAACCAAAGGCATGCATTTCATCGATAAACGTGTCGTTTTTCTATGTTTTCTGCCGTTTATCTATTCGTCGATTTTTTCATAATTTCCAAAGGTCACTTTATCTAATTTTTAGGCATTAAAACCCAAAAATTAGCATTTTAGAACCCTTTTATCCATTTTTGGTAAGCTATTAATCAAGAGTCCCAAACGTTGATGAAACTTAATATTCAATCATTATTGAGGTTACCCTTGACTTTTTTAAACTTAGTTCCCCTTTCCCTCAAGGTTAATAAGAGTTTAAACAACTCGGTAACTTTTAACACAACCCGATGAAGCAGTTAATTACATTAGCTGTTTTGTGTTCTTCGCTTTTTTGTTTCTCCCAAACAAATGAGATCGATAGTCTCACTATACAATTAGCTTATCAAAAACAAGATTCGTCTAAAGTAGATACATCGTTGTATTTGATTAATGCATTGTATAAAAGCAAGAACTTTAAAAAAGCACTTTTGTATATTGACCAAACAGAACGACTTTCAAAATTCTTAAATCATACCAAGGGAATTGCAGATGTTAATTACTACAAAGCATTGATCTATTCGCACAATGACGATTACTACAACGCCATTGACGGTTACAATAAATCACGCAAATATTACACACAGTTAGGAGACACCTTAGGAATTGCTAAAGTGAATAACAGTATTGGACTTATTGAAATTAAGCGTGGTAATTATAGTGTTGGACTAGAAAATTCTTTATCTGCCATACAAACCTTTGAAACCAGAAATCTCCTTGATGAGCTGAGTTCAGCATACAATAATTTAGCTGAAGCGTATTACAACACACATCAGGTTGACAAAGCCTTAGAGTTTAATATGAAGGCGTTGAACGTAAGAGAACAACTCAAGGACAGCGCTGGAATAAAAGCCTCTACAAAAAATATTGCTGGTTTATATTCAGACAGAAAAGAGCATAGAAAAGCTATTGAATATTATGAAAAAGTCTTAGACCTATTAAATCCGGAAGAAGATCAGGCCATCAGAGGCGAAGTACTCCCTAGAATTGGTAGTGAATACCTTCAATTTAAAGACTATGATAAAGCTGCTGAATACTTAGTTGAAGGCTTAAAGTTTAATAGACGCACAAACAATGATGATGGAATTTTAAGAACATTAAACGCTGTTGGTGAACTTAATATGCAGCAAAATAAATTAAAGCTTGCTGAAATTCAACTAAACGAAGCTTACAATATTGCAACAAAAATTGACAATAAACCTGAGCTTCTAAAAAATTACAGATTACTTAAAGAATTAGATTCAATTAACGGAAGGTTTCAAAATGCATTTTTCTGGCAAGGAAAATATTACGATTTAAAAACAGAATTAGATCAAGCTAAACAACCTAAAATTCCTGTTGACACCAACATAATTAAAACAGAAGTTATTGATCCAATTGAGGTTGAAGATTTTAATTCTATTGCAAAACAAGAAGCAGAACAAAAAATTGAAGATGATATTAAGCGCTTAAAAGCTATCACTTACATCTCTATTGCTGCTTTTCTCATTATAGCGACTATTTTACTTCTCACGTATTTAAAACGTAAAAATACTTTAAAGCTAAACCGGGAATTAAAAGAAAAGAATAAACAAATTCAATTACAGAACGAAGCCTATTCTGAGCAAACTAAAAGTCTGGAAGATATTAATAAAGTTAAAGACCGTTTATTCTCCATTGTCTCTCATGATTTAAAAGATTCAATTTCTTCAATTAAAGCATTTATCGACCTTTTAAAAGAAGATAGTATTTCGCGAGAAGAGTTTTATAATTTAGTTCCTGAACTAAGTGAAAATGCCGATAATGCGTCATCATTATTATACAATTTGCTAAACTGGTCTAAGTCTCAAATGCAAAATCTGAAACCTAAACCTGAGCTTTTCAATATTCAGGAAGTATTTCAGAATAAAATGGCACTTGTAGAGCAAAAAGTAGAGCAAAAACGTATTGTCCTTATTGATGAATCTCGCAGAGACTTTATTTATGCCGATAAAAGTATGATTGAAATTGTAATTCAAAACTTAATCACAAATGCTGTTAAGTTTACTCGCGTTGGTGATGTAATTACGGTTTCCAATAATGACCACAACGGAAAATCTCTCATTTGCGTTGAAGATACAGGTGTTGGTATTTCTCGTGAAAATGTCGATAAACTTTTCCAGAATGGAACGTTTACAACCAGAGGAACAAATAACGAAAAAGGAACAGGTCTCGGACTTAGCATTTGTAAAGAATTGGTTGAGCTTAATGGTGGCCGAATCTGGGTGGAGAGCACACCTAATGTAGGCACAAAATTTTATGTAGAACTTCCGAAAAATAAGCCAACAGAATAATTCATCTTTTTGTGTATCTTCGTCAAAACCAATCACAAAAATGAAACATATTATTATCTCCCTAGCTATTGCTGCAATGCTATTTGGCTGTAAAAATATTGAAACAAAACCCGAAGAATCATCAAAAGACAACCATCTGCAAGACTTATTTAGCATGATGCAAGGCTCTTTTTCTTCTGAAATTCAAGCTGAAGTAGATTCGACTTATTTTAATATATCACTTCATATGTATCCTATTTGGGAAGAGAAAGGAAATTACCTATATGTTGAACAAGCTTTAAACAATAGACAAGATAAACCTTACAGACAACGGATCTATGAAGTCTCGCAGGTAAATGACAGCATGTTCAGTTCTGCCGTTTATACTATTGAAAACGATTCGCTGTGGATTGGCAAATGGAAAACACCAAAAGCTTTTGATTCGTTATCAATGAAACAAGTTTCTAAAAAAGAAGGTTGCGAAGTACTACTAAAACGCATCGATTCCGATTATTACAAAGGAAAAA
>JAAEZL010000008.1:26481-31365 GCA_018222875.1 Algicola sp. | reverse complement strand
TATGCAACGAGTGAAGTTGAAATTTTTTCAGATAAAATCATATCCTGGGACAGAGGATTTGATGATAACGACGAACACATTTGGGGAGCCGAGAAAGGTGGTTATATTTTTAACAAACTGGATTAAAAACTTAAAGTTAAATGCCTTTTTTATAAAACATCTTTGAGTCCACTCTACGACTTTACAAACAACGTCGTACTTATTATGCTTTCGGAAGAAATACTTCAGCCATCATACAGCGTGCGCTTCCGCCACCACAAGTCTCAATGGTTTCAAGAGAGCTCGATATAATCGGACAATACTTTTCAATCGCTGCAACCTGCGTTTCAGTTAAACTGTCATGAGCTGCTTTACTCATGACTAAATAGCGTTGATTATCATGACCTTGCACTTGCAACATATTTCCCGCAAATTGGTGCATTTGCGCTTCAGAAATAGCTATAATTTCTTTTCCATCTTGTTTGAGATGCTTCACTACAGTTTTACGTTCCTTTTTATCATCAATACTATCTAAACAAATCACTGCAAATTTTTCAGCAAGACACATCATCACATTGGTATGATAAATGGCCAGACGTTCGCCATCAACGGTTTGATAAGCGGTGAACAGTATTGGTGTGTATTCAAAATCTTCACAAAACTCAATAAATAAATCTTCATCTGCTCTTGGAGACAATGCACAATAGGCTTTCTGATTCACTCTATCTAACAGCAAACTTCCTGTGCCTTCTAAAAAAACACCTTCGTCTTCTGCACTTGTGTAATCAATAATATTTTCAATTTTAAAGCCTTCATTTTCCAGACGAATAAAGATGTCATCACGACGTTCTCTTCTTCGGTTTTCAGCAAACATAGGATATAACCCAACGTCACCATTCTTATGAAAACTCACCCAGTTATTTGGAAAAATAGAATCAGGAGTATCTGCTAATATATCATCGTCTTCAACAATCACATTCACACCAACTGCTTTTAACTTATCGACAAAGGCATCAAATTCAGCTTGAGCTTTTGCGTTAATTTCAGCGTTTTTAATATCTAAATCTTCCTGAAAATAGTTGTTGACAGCTGTTTGCTCATTCATCCTAAAATTTACAGGACGAATCATTAAAATAGTATTTGTAATTTGTGACATGGGTTAAGACTAAAGTTGAGCGAAATTAATATATTTTTGGGAGTCGCAAAACTTAGTTATGTTAATAAATTAAACGAATTTGACTAAGTTTATATTTTAAAATACGTCGCTATGAAAAAGTTGATGCTTTGTTTCTTGATCGTAAGTTCCTGTACTTCAAACAAACAGAAACCTGATCTTGATTTTACAACCGTTTTTGAAACGTCAAATGGTACAGAAACGGCAACCTATGAACAAACAATTGCGTTCTACAATGATTTAGCTGAAACTTATGCTGAAATTTCTATTCAAGCTATTGGTGAAACAGACTCAGGACGACCTTTACATATAGTGACTTTAAATCCTGATAAGGACTTTAATTTTGAATCCATAAGAAGCAACAATAAACGTATTTTACTGATTAATAACGGGATTCATCCTGGAGAATCTGATGGCATTGATGCTACCATGTTACTGTTTCGAGATCTGGTACAAGGTCATATTGAGATGCCAAAAGAAACGGTTTTAGTCACCATTCCAGTCTATAATGTAGGTGGAAGTTTAAACCGGAATTCGACAACAAGAACCAATCAAAACGGACCGAAATCTTATGGATTTAGAGGCAATGCTCGCAATTATGATTTAAATCGTGATTTTGTAAAGTCTGATACTAAAAATGCAAGGACATTTGCTCAAATATTTCATTTAGTAAAACCAGATGTTTTTATAGATAATCACGTGAGTAATGGAGCAGATTACCAATATACCTTAACGCATTTATTTACGCAGCACAATAAATTAGGTGGAACTTTAGGCGAATTTTTAAACACTAAAATGATGCCTCAACTCGAACAGAAATTGAAAGCCAAAAACTGGGATATCACACCTTATGTAAATGTTTTTAACAGAACTCCTGAAAAAGGATTCAGTCAGTTTATGGATTCTCCAAGGTATTCAACGGGTTATACAACACTCTGGAACACCTTAGGAATGATGGTTGAAACACACATGTTGAAACCCTATAAACAACGTGTTGAAGGCACTTATGAACTTATGATAAGCATGATTGACATTATAGAATCGGAAGGTGATGAGATTTCAGAATTAAGACAAAACGCCTTTGAAGAATTTCAGGAAAAATCAACGTATCCTGTTCAGTGGGCAATTGATTCTTCAAAAACCACCACATTGCAGTTTAAAGGTTATGAAGGACACCTAATTACAAGTGAACTAACAGGCTCAGAACGACTAAAATATGATACTTCAAAACCATTTGTTAAAGCTATCACTTATCAAAATTACATGAAACCTGCTTTAGAAATTGACATTCCAGAAGCGTACGTGATTCCGAAAAGCTGGTGGACCATCATTGATTTACTCAAGTTGAATAACGTCGAGATGACTACATTTGAAAGGGATACAACACTTACTGTTAATTCATATAAAATTAAAAGCTACGACACCAGATCACAGGCGTATGAAGGTCATTATCCGCATTATAATGTAGAAGTTGATACACATGAAGAGCAAATAACTTTTAACAAAGGCGATTATTTGATTTATACAAATCAAAGAGCATTTCGATATATCATAGAAACACTTGAACCTCAAGCAGCAGATTCGTTTTTTAGCTGGAATTTCTTTGATACCATTCTTCAGCAAAAAGAAGGTTTTTCTCCATATGTCTGGGAAGACAAGGCTGCTGTCTTTTTAGAACAAAATCCTGGACTCAAAAAAGAATTTATGTCAAAAAAAGAAAATGATCAGGACTTCGCAGCCAACTGGTTTGCACAATTAGACTGGCTTCATAAACAGAGTGAACATCATGAAAAAGCACATTTGCAATATCCTGTGTATCGTGTATTATAAAAGGCATAAATATATTTTTCACTTTTGTAAAAGCAATTCAAAAATTATCTAATTTTGTCAAAAATATACATCGCAATTTTGCGTCATTAATGAACAAATACATTGTTGTAAATCAGCCTGATAAATGGAATTTTTCAGTTGATAATATTACAGTAATTTCATCTCAGGATTACCTTACAAATCCTAAATATTCACTTCTTAAAAAAGCACGAATTTTTAATTTATGTAAGGAATACTCTTATCAATCAAAAGGCTATTATGTTTCACTTTTAGCTGAAGCCAGAGGTCATTTAGCCATTCCAACAATTAAAAATATTGTAGATTTAACCACATTGAAGCTAGTAAAAATAGTTTCAAATGAGTTTGATGATGTGATTCAATCCAGTTTGAAGAATATCAAATCTCAGGAGTTTACGTTGAGCATTTATTTTGGACAAAACGTTGCTCAAAAGTATCGAGAACTGAGTGCTTTGTTTTACAGAAACTTTCAGGTGCCTTTTCTAAGAGTGAAATTTACCCATACCACAAAATGGAATATTCAAAGCATTAAAGCCATTCCTGAATCTGAAATACCAAAAGAACATTTTGAAAGTGCTCAGGAGTTTGCAATTCAATATTTTTCAAAAAAGAGGTATGATACACCTAAAATTCAAAACTACGATTTTGATTTAGCCATCTTAGTCAACCCAAATGATCCTGCTCCACCAAGCAATCAAAAAGGTTTAAATAAGTTTTTAGACGTCGCTGACAAGATGAATATTTATGCTGAAATTTTAGAACCTAAAGACTTATCAAGACTTACAGCATTTGATGCCCTTTTTATAAGACAAAGTACTGAGGTTAATAATGAAGCCTATTCATTTGCCAGAAAAGCGCAACAGGAAGGCCTTGCTATTATTGATTATCCTGATGCCATTTTAAAATGTTGCAATAAAGTCTATATGGCTGAAGCATTAAACAATGCCAACATTGCAACTCCAAAAACAGTTATCATTCACAAAGACAACAGACATGAAGTGGTTAAAGCTGTTGGTTTACCTTGTGTATTAAAAGCACCTGATTCTACATTTTCATTTGGAGTGAAAAAAGCTAAAACCCAGGAAGAGTTTGATCTTTTAGTTTCAGATATGCTTAAAGAATCTGATCTTATTATTGCTCAGGAATTTTGCCCATCAGAATACGACTGGAGAATCGGAATCATTGATGACGAACCCTTCTATGCCTGTAAATATTATATGGCTAAAGGTCATTGGCAAATTTATAACTGGAATGCAAAGAAAAAACATGATCAAGATGGTGATGCTGATTGCTTACCAATTGAACAGGTCCCAAAAGAAGTCATTAATATGGCAATAAAATCGGCTAAACTAATGGGCAAAGGGCTTTATGGTATTGACATTAAAGTTGTAAATGACAAACCTATGGTTATTGAAATAAATGATAATCCAAATATTGATTTTGGTGTTGAAGATCGATATTATGGCGATTTGATTTACACAAAAATTCTTTCAGCATTTAAAAACAGATTAGACTAAACATGAGTAAAAAATACCATTTGTTTGAGGTTTACGGAATAGAGCTCGAATATATGCTGGTCTCTACAACGGACTTAAAAGTGGCTCCAGCTGTAGACGAATTATTAACCCTTAAACATGGCAAATTAGTTTCAGATATTGAAAATGGTTCGATTGCATGGAGTAATGAACTGGTAGCACACGTTGTTGAATTAAAAACCAATGGTCCAACAACTACTATCGAAACATTATCTGACGATTTTCATAAGAATATCAAGGAAATCAATCAGCTAATGCTAAGTCGCAAGATGATGTTATTACCAACAGCTTCACATCCTTTAATGTATCCAGATACAGATACGCAATTGTGGAAACACAGTTACAGTC
>JAAEZL010000008.1:23415-26471 GCA_018222875.1 Algicola sp. | reverse complement strand
ACATTAACCTTCCGTTTTACGACGATAAAGAATTTGAAAAACTTCATGCTGCCATCAGGATTATTTTACCTTTAATTCCAGGTTTATGTGCAAGTTCTCCGATTCTGGAAGGCAAACGTACCGGATTTATGGATTCGCGTTTAGAATTCTATAAAACCAATCAGAAAGAGATTCCTGAAATGACAGGCATGGTCATTCCTGAACGTGTATTTAGTAAAGTGGACTATTATTCAACCATTTTTGAGCCTATTAAAAGAGCCATCAAACCATATGATACCAACAAAATTTTAGATCATCATTTTTTAAATTCACGAGGTGCCATTGCCCGATTTGACAGGAATGCCATCGAAATTCGCCTGGTTGATATTCAAGAATGTCCTAAAGCAGATTTAGCCATCTGTACTCTAATTATTGAAGTTTTGAAATCCCTTGTTTCGGGAGATTTATGTTCATTACGCCATCAAAAAAAATGGTCGAAACAAGACTTGTTTGAGATTTTAAATGATGGCATTAAACACGGAGAACATTCAATGATAACGAATGTAGATTTTCTTAAAAACTTCGGAATAACCACATCAATGTCAACTCAGGATGTATGGAAACATTTATATGAGTCTGTAAAGAAACATATCAATTCAGAGTATAAAAACGCTCTTGAAATCATTCTAACAGAAGGCACCTTATCAACAAGAATATTAAAAGCAATCGATTCTGATTTTTCAGAAAAACAGATTAAAAAAGTATATTCAAAACTTGCTGACTGTCTTTCAGAAAACACAATGTTCATACCATGACACTCATATTAACTTGTGAACATGGCGGAAATGACATTCCGGAAAATTACAAGTTTGTATTTCATAATGCATCAAAACAGTTGCGAACGCATCGAGGCTATGATCTTGGTGCTTTAGATGTTTTTGAATATTTAAAAGATCTCTCCGGTTTTTCAGTCTATAGTAAAACAAGCAGACTTCTTATTGAATTGAATCGCTCATTACACCACAACAACTTATTTTCAGAATTTACAAAGTCATTAAAACCTGAGTATAAAAAAGACATTATTAAAACTCATTATTTACCATACAGAAATCTTGTGGCATCTGAAATATCGAAATTCATCTCAACTGGCGAACTCGTTATACATTTGTCCATACACAGCTTTACGCCAGTTTTAAATGCAACCGAACGCCAATGCGATATTGGTTTACTTTATGACTCAAAAAGTGGTTTAGAAAAAGAATTTTCAAGCGCACTTAAATCTCAGATTAAAATTCAAAATCCTGATTTAAAAGTACGATATAACTATCCATATTTAGGAAAAGCTGATGGTTTTACAACCTATCTTCGGAAACAATTTCCAGAACATTATATAGGAATTGAAATTGAAATCAATCAAAAATTTTCAAAATCAAATACCATGAACGATAATTTGAAGCAAACCCTTCGATTGGCTGTACAATCTTGTTTACCTTAGAAAATAATGGCTATTGAATCAGGCATTTGATATTGGCATAACTATTCTCAAGTGCTTTTGTACGCTCTTCTTCATTTAACCATACCACTTTAGTGATGCCTTCATTTTCTTCGGGAGATAAAATTCCGTCATAAGATGTTTTCATTTCAAACCAGTAGGTGATTTTAATTTTATGTTTGCCATTACGCTTAAAGATATGATACGTAGTTTCAATAGGTTTTACAATGGACAATCCTTTAACACCTGTTTCTTCTTCAACCTCTCTTAACGCTGTTTCTTCAATGGTTTCTTTTCCTTCTGCTTTACCTTTAGGCAAATCCCATTTATCGTTTCTGTAAATAAAAAGAACTTCTCCTTTGTCGTTAATTACTTTTCCTCCTCCAGCAATTACGTTGGGTAGCTTTTTCAGAAACTTTTTGATTAAAGTATCCTGATTTTTACCAATAACACGAATCTCTTCCAGTGAAGTGGAATTTAATTCTTTTATAACTTTTCCGATATTAACTGAAGATAAAAGGTAATTTTTAAATTTATGTTCAGGGCTAACTTCAGTTGTCAGAATTATAGGCTTATCATTTACAAAAATGCGATACATCAATTTGGTCATAGTATTTGGAAGGTAAAAATATCATTTTTTAAACTACTATGTTTAATTTTAAAATTAATTTATTTGGAGTGTGAAATTAAATTAGGGTAAAATTATGTAATTTTGCGCCATGATTTTTGACAAAGAAACCGCAAAACAAACTGCCGAAGTTTTATTACAAATCAATGCAATAAAACTGCAACCAAACGATCCTTTTACTTGGGCATCAGGCTGGAAATCTCCAATTTATTGTGACAATAGAATTGTACTCTCATTTCCTAAAATAAGAAATTACATTCGCACGACCATGGCGAAGAAAATTGAAGCAAAATATGGTAACATAGATGTCATCGCAGGCGTTGCTACAGGTGCTATTGGGATAGGTGTACTGGTTGCTGAAGAATTAGGTTTACCCTTCGTATATGTTAGACCAGAAGCTAAATCTCATGGTCGTCAAAATCAGATTGAAGGTTTTGTTGAAAGCGGACAAAATTTAGTGGTTGTTGAAGATTTAATCAGCACAGGAAAAAGTAGTCTCAATGCAGTAAAAGCATTAAAGGAAGCTGATGTAAATGTGAAAGGCATGGTTGCTATTTTTTCGTATGGATTTGATGTTGCACGAACAAATTTTGAAACAGCACAAGTAGAACTCAATACATTAAGCAATTACGAAAATTTACTCGAACAAGCACTGGACACAAAATATATCACTTCAAAAGAACAAGACATTTTAGCACTTTGGAATGCCAATCCGAGTGAATGGAACGCTAATTGATATCCAACTGTATGGATTCGTTTAGTTGTGGAGTTGTTTAGTCGATATTTTATTATGAAGCTTCATTACACGCTACAACTTAACAGCTTAACAACAAACAACTTAACATTAACAACATGAATTTAGAATCACCAAAAACAACCATACCAAAATCGGCTAAAGATACGTTTGATTTTTTATCTGATGTGAAAAATTTCGAAAAATTAATGCCTGAAAACATT
>JAAEZL010000008.1:3608-23405 GCA_018222875.1 Algicola sp. | reverse complement strand
TTCGAAGTTTTAGATGACGATAAATTTCTTTTTGCCCTGAAAGGAATGCCAGAAATTGTCCTTAAAAAGAAAGAAGCTATTTCACCAAATAAGATTGTTTTAGGTGCAGCTGGAGGAAAATTAGATTTTTCGCTTATGGCAGACATTACTCCTGTTGACGAGAACACCAGTGAAGCTCAATTAACGTTTGAAGGTGAGTTTAATGCTATGATGGCTATGATGATTAAAGGTCCGATTAGTAAATTTATAGAAACGTTATCAACCAACATTCCCAAGGCTGTTTAAAAAAGCAGTTGTACTTCTTTAAGATCAAATGATTTTATGATATCATCTTCAACTAATACGTTTAGATGACCTGAATCACTTACGCCTTTTATAAATCCGGCAAAGAGATTACCCTTTTTATCTTTAAAAGTAGAAGGCTTATCTTTTCTAAATAAATTAGCTTCATAGGCTTCCTTCAAAATGCTCAGTGATTTCGATTTTAATAATGAGAAGTAATGGGTTAACTGTTTTAAAACTTCATTAAGAACGTGTTCTCTATCAAACGTACGACCAGACACGAGCTGCATTGAGGTCGCATTTGGCAGATCATTAAATTGAGTTTGGTTGACATTGATCCCAATTCCAATAATTGAGGATTGTAAGCTGTTCTGTTTAATGACATTTTCTATCAAAATACCAGATAGCTTATGTTGCTCTGACAAAATGTCGTTAGGCCATTTGATTTTAAGTTGATTAATTTGAAACAGTTTTAAGGCTTCAAAAACAGCGAGAGACACTGCCATACTTAAGTAAAAATGGGATGTAATATCTAATCCTTCAACCTCTTTAAACACACTAAACATAAGGTTTTTATCGTTTTGAGATTGCCATTGCGTACCCATTTGCCCTCGACCGTCGGTTTGGTAATCAGCAACAACGACTGTGAAATCTTCAACCGATTCTTCAGTACTAAGCTGACGCAAAAAAGAATTGGTAGAGTCAATGGCATTAAGTTTGATGATACGCATAGTATTGTGTTAAAAAACTTTAAGAATTTCTTATAATGTTTTAAGCATAATAAGAGTAAAAAAAATAATAACTTTGCACAAAATTAAATCAATTTAATGGCGAAAAAAAATACGAGCCCAGACGAACTTATAGCAACAGTAATTGCTGGTATTGAAGATGTAAAAGGAAAAGAGATTACAATTCTAGATTTAAGAGAAATTGAGAATACAGTTTGTGATTATTTTATAATTTGCGAAGGTACTTCGAATACACAAGTAAACGCCATAGTAAATTCCATTCAGAAAAAAGTAAGTAAAGAACTTAAAGACAACCCTTGGCATGTTGAAGGTGTTGACAATGCTGAGTGGGTTTTAATGGATTATGTAAATGTAGTAATACATGTGTTTCAAAAACACATCAGATCATACTATGACATTGAAAGTCTTTGGGGAGACGCAAAGACCACAGTTATAGAAACAAGTTACTAATAAAATTAGCCACATTGTGGCATTTAAATAATGGCAAAAGACAATAAAAATCTAAATAAGAAACCAAAATTAAATCCGTATTGGATTTACGGAATTATCATTGCGGCCTTTCTTGGAATTCAACTTTTTTCAGGAGGTTTTAGTGATTCATCTACAAAAAAGATAAATCCTTCTGAGTTTCTTCAATACCTTGATCAAGGCGATGTATCAAAATTAGTCATCGTTAATGATAAAGAAGCACGAGTATATCTTACCAAAGAAGCTCAGGAATTAGAAATTCATAAAAGCTCTAAACCAAACAATCTATTACCTTCTGTGACACCTCAACCAAATTATACGTTTGAATTTGGTGAATTAGAGTTATTTCAAAATAAAGTTGAGAAAATACTGGACAACAATCCAAATCTAAATGTACCTGTTTCATTTAAAACAGAAGAAAATCATTGGGGCAACTTTTTGTTTTCACTTCTGCCTTTTATACTCATTATAGGTGTTTGGATTTTTATCATGAGACGAATGTCTGGAGGCTCTGGCGGTGGAGCTGGTGGACAAATATTCAATATTGGAAAATCTAAAGCAAAGCTGTTTGATGAAAAAACAGATGTAAAAACATCGTTCAAAGATGTTGCTGGCTTAGAAGGTGCTAAGGAAGAAGTACAGGAGATTGTAGATTTTCTTAAAAACCCAGAAAAATACACCTCTCTTGGTGGTAAAATTCCTAAAGGAGCCTTATTAGTAGGTCAGCCTGGTACTGGTAAAACCTTATTAGCTAAAGCTGTTGCTGGTGAGGCTAAAGTACCTTTCTTTTCATTATCTGGTTCAGATTTTGTTGAAATGTTTGTTGGTGTTGGTGCTTCTAGAGTTAGAGACTTATTTAAACAGGCTAAAGAAAAATCTCCTGCAATTATTTTTATTGATGAGATTGATGCCATAGGTAGAGCTCGTGGAAAAAGTAATTTTTCAGGATCTAATGATGAACGTGAAAACACTTTAAACCAGCTATTAACTGAAATGGATGGTTTTGGAACAAACACAAATGTTATCGTCTTAGCTGCGACTAACAGAGCTGATGTGCTTGATAAAGCGTTAATGCGTGCCGGACGTTTCGACAGACAGATTTTTGTTGATTTACCAGATGTAAGAGAACGTAAAGAAATTTTTGAAGTCCATCTAAGACCTATTAAGCAATCTGAAAAGTTAGATATCGATTTCCTTGCAAAACAAACGCCAGGCTTCTCTGGAGCAGATATTGCAAACGTTTGTAATGAAGCTGCACTTATTGCTGCTCGTGGAGGGAAAAAAGCGGTTGGAAAACAAGATTTTCTGGATGCTGTTGACAGAATAGTTGGAGGTCTTGAAAAGAAAAATAAAATCATCACCAAAGAAGAGAAAAAAGCAATTGCATTCCACGAAGCTGGTCATGCAACTGTTAGCTGGATGCTGGAGCATGCTGCGCCTTTAGTAAAAGTAACTATTGTTCCTCGTGGACAATCTCTAGGAGCTGCCTGGTATTTACCTGAAGAACGATTGATTGTTCGTCCGGAACAAATGCTTGACGAAATGTGTGCTGCGCTTGGTGGTAGAGCTGCCGAAAAAGTAATATTCAATAAAATTTCAACAGGTGCTTTAAGCGATCTTGAAAAAGTGACTAAACAAGCCAGAGCCATGGTAACCATTTATGGGTTAAGTGATAAAGTAGGAAACCTTACCTATTATGATTCTTCTGGTCAATCTGAATACGGATTTACAAAACCTTACAGTGAACAGACTGCTGAGTTAATTGATAAAGAGATTTCAGATATCATTGAAAAGCAATACCAACGTGCTATTAATTTGCTAGAACAACACAAAGACAAATTAACTGAATTAGCAGAAGTACTCCTCGAAAAAGAAGTTATCTTTAAGGATAATCTTGAAAAAATCTTTGGAAAACGTCCTTTCGTAAAACAAGAACTTGTTCAACCAAAAACAAGTGTCGTTACTGAAGATATTCAGAGCTCTCAATCTGAAGAAGAGTAATCCTCTAAATCCTATAAAAAACTTAAATTGACTTATGTTTAATTTAAGTTTTTTATATTTGATAAATACTATAATTTAACTTGATTAATAGCAATTCTTTAAATGAGTCTATTTCGTAAAATCTTCGGTTTAAAAGACACACCCGAAGATCACATAAAAAGCGAAGAGAGAGGCAAATATATGCCTGAAATAAAACTGCCTATTGACGAGCAATTCACAATCAATTTTAAAGCTAATGGTGGTAAGTTTTTGTATTGCGAAGACATGCAGGAAGTTAATAATAGCCTCAGTAATATTTTAAAGGAAAATAAATGGGAAGACGAAAACGTCTTAATTTTTGATGAACGCCTGAAGAACATGTTTAAGGATTTCGACTTTAAGTCCACAAAAAAAGTTTCAGAAAGCACTTATTTCCTGTCTACTTGTGAATACCTTATCTCAGATGATGGATCTCTTTTAATTTCTTCAAATCAAATTGCTGAGAAAAAGCTAAAAGAACTTCCGGCAAACTTCATCATTTATGCAACTACAAGTCAGTTTGTTCAAAATATTGGAGAAGGTTTAAGAGGCATCAAAGGAAAAAACAAAGAAAAGATTCCTACTAACATTACTACAATTAAGCACTTCAAAACTATTGAAGACAAAGATTTTCTCACCTACGGAAGTAGTTCTAAAAACTTATATTTGCTGCTCCTAGAAGATTTATAAATGAAAGAAACCTTTACAAGAGCGCTCTCTGGACTATTATATGTTTCACTTCTTATTGCTTCTCTTTATTGGCAACATGCCCTTGTAATTCTTTTTTTTATTTTCGGACTTATTGCAATGGCTGAATTTAAAAAGTTAATCCATTTAAAAAGTATTTCGCCATACATTGTATTTTCAATTTTGTATTTGGGTTTTGCCTACTGGAAAATAATCTCAAATGCAGCAAAAGGTCATGACGAAGCTTCTCAGATTTTATTAGTAATTACCATATTTGTTCAGCTTATATTGATAAAAGATCTGTTTTCAGAAAAGACCATTCCGCTGTTTGAATCTAAACGATTTATCATTACAACGTTCTATTTATCGAGTGGTTTTGTGTTTTTAATTTCAATAGCCAATTTCGAACAAACATTTACGCCTCTTCTTTTATTAGGATCTTTTATATTAGTTTGGGTAAATGATACGTTCGCTTTTCTGATAGGAAAAAACTTTGGAAAGCAAAAACTATTTCCCAGTGTGTCGCCTAAAAAAACGGTTGAAGGGTTTTTAGGTGGTTTATTCTTTTCATGTATTGCCAGTTATTTTATTGCTGAATACACCGAAACCCTTAACTTTACAAATTGGCTAGTGTTAGCCATCATCGTGAGTGTTTTTGGAACCCTTGGTGATTTGATTGAATCCAAATTTAAGCGTCAGGCTAAAGTTAAAGATAGTGGTGTCATTATGCCTGGACATGGTGGTTTATTAGATCGCTTAGATAGTATTATCTTTGCAGCACCATTTATATTTTTATTTTTAAGACTTATAACATATGTTTCATAAAGAAGGTTATAAAATTATAGTAATCACATTGGTTCTCGTCATCGGAGGCGTTTTAGCCATCGACTGGTTTTTAACTATCGAATGGCTCAAACTAGCACTATCTGTTACTTTATTAGTATTTCTTATTCTAATCCTACAGTTTTTCAGAAACCCAAAACGTCTCACCAAACTTGAAGATCACACTGCAGTGTCTCCTGTAGATGGCAAAGTGGTTGTGATTGAAGAAGTTTTCGAAAAAGAAGTCTTTAACGATAAACGTATTCAGGTATCTGTGTTTATGTCTCCAATAAATGTGCATGTGACACGCTATCCAATTAGCGGAAAAGTGAGTTACAGTAAATACCATCCTGGTAAATATTTAGTAGCCTGGCATCCAAAAGCCAGTGAAGAAAATGAACGGACTACAGTTGTGGTTGACAATAAAAATTTCGGACAAATTTTATACAGACAAATAGCTGGAGCATTAGCCAAGCGTATCGTGAACTATGCTAAAGTTAATGATGATGCTGTTCAGGGCAGTGATTCTGGTTTTATTAAATTTGGAAGTCGTGTAGATTTGTTTTTACCTTTAGATGCAGATATTAAAGTAACACTCAACCAGAAAGTAAGAGGAGGCGAAAGTATTATTGCTGAAAAATTATGAACTCAGAGGAATTAGACATAGCGTTTCAAGAGGCTGTTACACGAATTAACGAGCATACGCAACCCTTCCCAGCAGATTTTCTTCTTCGCTTATATGCCTATTATAAAAAAGCAACTAACAATTATGGTCGTCCGAGCAGCAGCAAACCCATCATCAATGCTTTTAAAACAAATGCCTTGTTTCAGGTCCAGGATGTAACGCAGGATGAAGCCAAACAAGTGTATATCGATCTGGTCAATAATTACTTTTTATACAGAGAGTAAGTCCCAAATTTCAATAACCTTCTAGTCATGAAAACATTAAGTTTATCAACTATCCTATTATTAGCTTCGCTTTCACTCTATGCGCAAACCTTCAATTCATTTTATTCCAGTATTGTTGAAAACACATCGCAAGCTAACCTTTTAAACGACTTAACAACCTTTGAAAGCTTCGGAGTAAAAAATGTAGGTTCTACTCGCCTGACTGATGCCGAAAATTGGATTACATCACGCTATCAAAGTCTGGGTTATACTGATATTGTTCTTCAACCTTTTAGTTATTCAGCGGGAACCAGCAATAATATCATTATCACTAAAACAGGAACTGTATATCCAAACACTTTTTTAATTATTGATGCGCATTATGATACCATAAACGGACCTGGAACTAACGATAATGGCTCTGGAACGGTTTTAATTATGGAATTGGCTCGTTTACTTAAAGATATTGACACAGAATATTCTATCAAATTTATTCATTTTTCTGGTGAAGAAGATGGCTTAGTTGGAAGCAACTACTATGTGAATACTACTGTAATTCCTCAAAATTTAGATATTAGACTGGTTTTCAACATTGATGAGGTTGGTGGTCTTGCAGGAACTAATAACGACACCATTGTTTGTGAACGAGATTTAAGTTCGCCTCCTTCTAATAATGCAGCTTCTAATGCATTTACAAACAATTTGGCTACACTAATCGAATTGTATTCAACTCTCAATACTGAAATCTCTTATGCTTATGCATCAGACTATATTCCTTTTGAGAATAATGGTGAAATCATAACTGGTTTATATGAAAAGAATGAAACACCTTACGCACATACTGCTAACGACTTGTTGGTAAATATGGATGTACCTTACTTATATCAGGTGACAAAAGGATCTTTAGGAGCTGCTCTGGAATTCGCAAACGCTTATGAAACTTTGAGCATTGAAGAAGAAAGCCAGTTAAATAACCAAATAAGCATCACACCTAACCCTTCTGACGGAGTTGTAAAAATCGTGTTTGCAGAACCCCTGAATCAGTCTGTCGATTTTAAACTTACCGACATGTTAGGAAAAGATGTGTTTGAAACCTCACTCACTGAGCAATCACAAACCTTGTCTATTGACGGATTATCTTCTGCTCAATATTTTGCTGTATTTAAACTAAATAATAAGCGTTTCATTAAACGTTTAATTATTGAATAATTATTAATTACGCCTATTTACTTTGTTTGAGGTGAAAGTTTTCGCATTTTTATAAGGCTAAAACTAATTTTATGAAATACCTAACTCTGCTTTTTTTACTACTGAGCTGTAATCTTATAAATGGCCAGGATGACATCAACACATTAGTTGAAAATGGAATTGTTTTCCACGATGAAGGTAACTATGAAAAAGCCATTGAAACCTATAAAAAAGCACTTGAAATTGATCCAAAATCATCATTGGTAAATTATGAAATTGCATTGAGTTATTTCTACAATAAAAACTATCAAAACGCTATAAAACATTGTGATATTGTTTTAAAAAACAATGATCAACATCAAAAGGAAGCTTACATCACTAAAGGGTCTTCACTTGATAATTTAGGAAAAACAAAAGCATCTATTAAGCTTTTTAAAAAGGCCATAAAAAAATATGATGATGTTCTGCTGTATTATAATCTGGCTTTGAATTATTATAAACTTAAAGATTTTAAAAATGCTGAAGACATCGTAACCCAAGGTATAGCTATTGATCCCAGTCATCCAAGTAGCCATTTGGTATTGGCTTACATCAATTATGATAATGATAAACGCACTCAAAGCCTCCTCAACTTACATTACTTTTTGTTTTTAGAACCCAATTCAAGACGTTCTACTGAAGCAGGAAAATTAATCCAGGAAATGATGCGCAGTAATGTGTCTCGAGATCCAGATAAACCAAATACCATAAATGTATCCTTAGTATTTCCAAGTGGTGACAATGAATTTGGTTCAGCTGAAATGATGCTTTCTTTACTGGAAGCTTCAAAAATGACTGAAGAGAATAAAGACAAAACGGAAGATGAACTGTTTATTGAAAATACCAGATCATTTTTCAAAATTTTAGGTGAACTTAATTCTGAAAAGAAAAAAGGCATCTACTGGAATATCTATATTCCGTTTTTTAATGACATTGCTGAAAGTGACCACATGGATGCTTACTGTTATTATGTGATGCAAGCTGTAAATCCATATTCTAAAGCCTGGTTTGAAGTTAATCAAGACCAACTTCAAGCATTTGAAGCATGGCTAAATGACTATTAAATATGACCTTAGTTTCTAACAAACTTACCTTTACATGCGGTAAAATAATGCCAAACCGGTTTATGCTGGCACCAATGACCAATACTCAAAGTCATGAGGATGGCACGCTGTCAAACGAAGAATACAAATGGCTCACAATGCGCGCTAAAGGTGGATTCGGATTAACAATGACTTGTGCCTCGCATGTGCAGGCGAATGGTAAAGGATTTTCTGGTCAGTTAGGTATCTTCTCAGATCATCACATTGAAGGCCATAAACGTCTTGCTGATGAAATCAAAGCACATGGTAGTTTGGCTGTTGTGCAATTGCATCATGCTGGTATGCGTTCTCCTGAACATCTTATTGAAGGTCAGCCTGTTTCAGCCTCAAACATTGAAAAACATAATGCTCGCAGTTTATCACTTGAAGAAGTGAAACAACTTAAAACTGATTTTATTTCAGCAGCTGTCAGAGGTCAGCAAAGCGGTTATGATGGCGTTGAAGTTCATGGTGCTCATGGCTATATTCTATCTCAGTTTTTGAGTGCAGAAATCAATTCGCGTACTGATGCTTATGGAGGAAATTTAGAAAACAGAGCACGATTACTATTTGAAATAACTAATGGTATCAGACAATCTTGTGGTTCAGATTTTTTAATAGGTGTTCGGTTATCGCCTGAACGTTTTGGAATGCAACTAAGCGAAGTAAAAACAATATGCCAACGTTTTATTGATGACAACCAAATTGATTTTCTGGACATCTCACTTTGGGATTGTTTTAAATATCCTGAAGATGACGCTCACAAAGACAAAACCTTATTAGAGCATTTTACTAGTTTAGATTTCAAAAATGTTAAACTTACTGTCGCTGGAAATATTAGAACTGGAAGTGATGTGCAAAACATTCTTAAATCAAACGTCGATTTTGTAACTATTGGTCGTGCAGCTATTTTACATCATGATTTTCCTAAACAAGTCATAGCCAATACGGACTTTGAGCCAACTCCTACTCCAGTCTCTAAAGACTATTTACACAATGAAGGGTTAAGCGAAGCCTTTGTAACCTATATGAAACGATGGGATAATTTTGTAGCTGATTAATTCAATGAGGCTGCTTTTCACTCAGGTATTTCCAATAGCGTTTTGGAACATGTCTCATATGAAGTTTCATATTTTCACGAGACTCAATGTTGGTGCTTTTAAAATAATCTTGCCAAAGGGTTTGAAATTCAAATTCTTCTTCAGCAAAATAAGTGTCCTCAGATTTAGTAAAATCAAAATCGTCAGGTAAATGCATTTGCATAATTGATACATTCTGTAAATCGTAGTATAAACCATAGTGTCTTTTGATATCATAAATCAGCCACTTTTGATCAGCATATCGGTTTTTAAAATGTTTTGAAATCAATGGTAAGACATTAAAATCGGGTTCTATATTAGCAAAATAAATATCGTCTTTAGTTAATTTAAAACGTACAAACGCTTCCATACGATGTTTTTCACGACCAACCATTTTAGCGATTTGACTAATCTTTAATACTGAAGGATGAGCGTAATCCTTATCAATAGCAACATTTGTTGCAAAGGCATAATTGATATAATCTAAAAGTAGTGCTTCAACACCAGATTGTTCACTTAAAAAAGCACAATATAATTTGTAATTACTTCCAGAGGATGATTTATTCTTTAAGCCTTTCCAGACACGATTCGCTTTTACTTCATCTGTAATAACAGTTTCATTTTCAGAAAACAAACCCTCCTGTGTATTTGTTTCCTTTTGAATCGTGACCGCATTTAGTTTATGTTCAAACACAGTAAAAACAGCTGTTAAAAACCCATCAAAACTACCATCGTAACGTAAGATTTTATGTTTCATTTAGACAAAGAGACTTAATTGATTACTCAAAGTTTTTTGATATTTACTCGTTGAATTTTGTAAAATCAGACCTTTTATTTTTTCCGAAGTTAAATCACGACGTTCAAATGCATTACTGTCGCAAATGAGAAAATATTGCGCACGATTAAGAGCCAAACCAATCTTTTTTAAATGATCCCAATTGAGTCGTCTAAAACGTCTGGCATTGATGATTTTATGAACTGATGTCATTCCCAAACCAGGAACTCTTGCTAACATACGTTTATCTGCTGTATTAATATCAACTGGAAATTCGTGTAAATTTCGTAATGCCCAACTCAATTTCGGATCAATATCTAAATCGAGATGTTGATGTTTCTGATTTAAAATTTCGCTAACGTCAAAGCCATAAAAGCGCATCAACCAATCCGTTTGATATAATCTGTTTTCACGAAGCATTGGGACTTCGCTTCCTATTTGCGGCAAACGTTCGTCATAACTTATGGGCACATAACCTGAATAATAAACACGCTTTAAATTAAAGTGTTTGTAAAAATGATTTGAGGTTTGCATGATTTGAAAATCATTTTCTCCGCTTGCACCAATAATCATCTGAGTACTTTGTCCGGCTGGAGCGTATGTGGGTGTACTTTTAATAATTTTCTTTTCAGCTTTATATTGAATAATTTCGTTTTTAACTTTAACCATTGGCTTTATAAAATCTTCACGGTTTTTGTCAGGAGCTAATCGTTTTAATCCAGATTCTGTTGGAATTTCAATATTGACACTTAGCCGATCTGCATACAAACCAGCTTCACGCATGAGCTCATCGGAAGCTCCAGGAATCGATTTCAAATGGATATAGCCATTAAAGTTTTCTTCTAAACGTAACTTTTTTGCCACAGCTACAAGTCGTTCCATAGTATAATCGGCATTTTTAAAAATACCAGAACTTAAAAACAGGCCTTCAATATAATTTCTTCGGTAAAAATTTATGGTCAAATCAACCACTTCCTGCACTTTAAAAGCAGCTCTTTTGATGTCATTACTTTTACGTGTAACACAATAGGCACAGTCAAAAATACAATGATTGGTAAGTAGGATTTTCAACAAAGACACACATCTGCCATCTTCAGTATAAGAATGGCAAATGCCCATTCCTGAGGAATCACCAAGGCCTTTGTTTTTATTCTTTCGATTGCTTCCGCTTGATGAACAGGAGACATCATATTTGGCAGCATCAGCTAAAATTTTAAGTTTTTCTTGAGTTCGTTCAAAGGACATAAGCAGGCTTTTATTAGCGTATAAATATCGTGAATTGATTCAAACAAAACTAATAATATTGTCACATATGTTTGAATTTGTACTCTTTTTTTAAATGAAGTAATAATTTGAGGATATCTTTCAATCTTTTGCAATTACATTTCCTATTTTTCACACTCATGAAATACCTAAAACTCATAATAGTTCTCCTTACAATCATCTTAATTATTAGATATATGCCGTTAGATTCTCAACATAAAATTCCAAATTCTATAAAAAGTAACGTTGAAACCGCCTTATCGTTTTATCCGCAATTAAACAGTACACCTATTGAATTTAAATTCAAAAAAAATATTAAGAAATCTACGATGCAGGCTCAACCAAAATTTTTAAGTTTTTTTAGAAGCCGAAAAAACAGACGGTATGTTATTCTTATCAGTGAAACTTTTAAAATTGCTGATAAAGAATTTTCAACGAGAGATATTCCAGATGACATTTTCATTGGATGGATTGGTCATGAACTTGGTCATATCACAGATTATCAAACAAGGAGTAACCTGAATCTCATTAAGTTCGGATTGAATTATTTATTTTCGGAGTCATCAATAGTCGAAGCAGAGCGTACAGCCGACAGTTTTGCTGTTGCGCACGGAATGGAAACCTATATTTTGAAAACAAAAAACTTTATATTAAATCACGCAGACATCACGCAATCTTATAAAGACCGAATAAAAAAGTACTACCTTTCTCCTGAAGAAATTATGGAGTTAGTGCAAGCCAGAAATGAGAAAAATTCAGATTAATTATCATTTAAAAACGCTACCCAATCAGCAAATTTATCTTCATTCATCACACGTTCCATTTTTACTTGTCCGCCTTTCTTTTTATTCTGAGCATTCCAATTGTAAAAATGGTCTGGAGAAATCACATTAACTTTCACGCCTTTTAAGGCTTTACTTCGTGCAACTTTATAATTTTTATTTGCTTCCTTTAAAGCCTTGTCCAGTGCTTCAGAAATAGAAGTCTCATCAACACCTTTAAGATTAGAACCTAAATACCAGTAGTGGTAAAACTCATCATCATCACCTCGTTTTGCACAAATGGTATATTCAGGAATTGTAGTGTCAAATTGTTCTTCTAACACTTTCATTGCTGCATCCATTTTATTAACAGACAACTGAGATCCAACTGTATTGAGAAAAAACTTTGTGCGTCCAGTGATTTTAATCTCAGCACGCTCAACATCAGTAAACTCAATGGTATCGCCAATGAGATAGCGCCATGCTCCACTCACAGTACTTATAATAAGTACATAATCCTGACCTGTTTTAACCTGAGACAAATTAATTGAAGGTGTATCCTCCTTAAGAGTGCCATCCTGATTGATGTATTCTGGCTGAAACGGAACAAATTCAAAATAAATGCCGTTATCTGTATTGAGTTGCATTGCGTCTGTTTCGGGTCGTACTTGTGTAGCAATATAGCCTTCTGAAGCCAGATAGGTATCAATAACTGTTACTGGTTTTCCCATTAAAGCATGGAAACTTTTCTCATAAGGACCAAAAGCAACACCTCCAGAAGTATACACTTGTAAATTAGGCCAGATGTCGTGAATATGATTGAGATTGTGATAGGCAATTACTTCTTCCAGCATTAATTCTATCCAGGATGGAATGCCACTGAGTGCTCCAATATCCCAATTTTTAGCATTCTTAGCGATGTGATGGACTCGTTCATCCCAATCGTCTATTTTTGCAATGTCTTCTCCTGGCTTATAATAGCCACGAAACCAGGAAGGAATGTTACTGGCACTAATACCACTAATTTCACCTTCTAAATGATCATTTCGTTCGTCCAGATCTGTTGAACTTCCAAGCATCATAATTTCTTTTTCAAAAAAATCTGCAGGTAAATCGAAATTCTTTAATGCAAAAACCTGTTTAATTCCAGCTTGTCGAATGGCTTCAATCATATCATTGGTTACAGGAATTCTTTTACTGGTTTTTCCGGTAGTTCCAGAACTTAACGCAAAATATGATGGGTGTCCAGGCCAGGTCACATCGCTTTCACCTTGATGTAGTTTACTCCACCATTCCTCATTGATTTTATCATAATCAAAGTAAGGCAGCATTTCAGAAAATGCCCTGGGAATATTATCTGAATTTAAGATGTGTTCAAAATTATAAAACTCACCAAACTGCGTAAGTTTTGCTTTCTGTAAAAGCTCTTTTAAGACGTTGTGTTGATTTTCAACATGATTAGGTGGCGCTGTTAAAGCATCTTTTAAGCCAATTACGCCTTTGATAATGTTTCCAATAATCGCCATTCTTTACTCTTTTAATTGAATTAGGTTAGTTTCTGTCTTAATTAAGCTGCAATTTTTCTACATTCCTCAGCACATGTTCTGCACGATTCTGCACATTGCTTACAATGATCGTCTTCGTGGGCTTCGCAATGATCTGCACAATAATCACAAATTTCGGCACATAATAGAGCGTACTGTTTTGCATAAGCACTATCTGAAGCCATAAATTTTATACAAGCCAGACAAGCATCAATACATTGCACACAACATTTCGGACAATCATTCATGCTGTCTTTGCCTGACATTTCAATAAGACAATTTTGGCAATCTACTAAACATTTTTGACATGCTTCAATACATGATTTATACGATATATTCATAACTATTAATTATTGTGATTAATAATTCTAATGTATTTAATAGGTATAAAAATTACTGTTTCTATTAAACAAACATTTAACTCATATGGAATAATTATAGTTCAGTAAAACTAATATATATGTATATTGAAACAAAATCATAAATTCATGAACACCTCGGTATTAAAAACCAGTTTTAAGGTTTTTGGCATTTTTGCCATTATATTAACCTTAATGCCATTTGTGGCTGTTAATTATTGGTGGATACGAATGTTTGATTTCCCGCATTTACAACTCACTTTTTTGACCTCACTGGCAATTCTGCTATATGTAATTCGATTTGATTTCAGAGCCTGGCAGGATTATGCATTTATAGCTGCTCTTATCGCTTGTGTAGTGTTTCAATTTACTAAAATATACCCTTATACAGCTTTTTCAGATTATGAAGTTTTAGAAACAACCCAATCATCAAGTTTAAAATTCTATACAGCTAATGTTCACCAAAAAAATAAGGAAACGTCTGAGTTAATTTCTCAAATAGATGTAATGGATGCCGACGTCATGTTATTTACAGAGGTTAACACATTCTGGCAAAGTGCAATTTCAAAGCAAATATCTAAAGACTATAAATATCAAATTGAGTTTCCGCTAAGTAATACCTACGGAATGGCTTTATATTCAAAATTACCATTGGTAGATTCAGAAGTTCGCTTTTTAGTAAATGACAGTATTCCTTCAATTCATACCAAGGTTGAAATCAGTCCAAATAATATGATGCAGATTTATGCCATTCATCCAACACCACCAATGCCACAGGAAAATCCTATGTCGACAGATCGTGATTCAGAAATGATGCAAATAGCATTTTTGGCTCGTGAATCTAAATTACCAATTGTGGTTATAGGCGATTTTAATGATGTTGCATGGTCACAAACATCAAAACTGTTTCAACGTGTAAGCGGACTTTTAGATTTAAGAAAAGGAAGAGGTCTGTTTAATACTTATAGTGCTAAAAGTTATATTTTGAGATGGCCTTTAGATCATGTATTTGTTTCTGAAGAGTTTAGACATGTTGCAGCTAAAACAGGAAAAAATATTAATTCTGATCATTTTCCATTTTATGCAGAACTTAGTTTTGAACCAAATATTGCTGAAGCACAATCACCTAAGCCACCAAGTGATGAGGATTTAAAAAATGCGAAAAAGCAAGCGTTAAGAGGCAAACTAAATAACAAAAATTAATTGTATCAGATTGACACTAATACACACTACCTTAAAAATTAAACAATATGGAAGACTGGTTTAAATTTTCATCAGATGGGCTTCTAGCAATTGTCCTTACAGCAATTGGCATCTATATAGCCTTAGTTATTTTAACAAGAATTAGCGGAAAACGTAGTTTTTCTAAGATGTCTAGTTTTGATTTCGCTATGACAGTTGCTATTGGATCTGTTCTGGCAACAGTAATAATTTCCAAATCTGTGTCTCTACAACATGGCATTACTGGTTTGGTTATTATATATGTTTTACAAATGTTAGTTGCAGCAGCCAGGCGCTGGAAACCCATTCAAAATATAATGGATAATAAACCAACGTTATTGATGAAAGACGGTAAAATAATTGAAGGTAGTTTAGAAAAATGTAACGTCACCAAATCAGATTTAAAAGCAAAACTTCGTGAAGCCAATGTGATTCAGTTGAGTGAAGTTAAGGCGGTAGTTTTTGAATCAACTGGAGATATTTCTGTACTGCATGGATCAGATGATAAAGCCATTGATGACTGGATTATGGACTTTTAGAAATGTGAATACGTAGAACTACGTATTGTATTTAGTAAATTTTCTACGTATATTATGACACATAGAACTCAAATTAAAATTGTGTTCTAAAATGAAGTCTAATAACTAATTACGATAATTATGAAGATTCTACTACTTTCACTTGCATTGATTTTAAGTGCTAACGTCTTTGCTCAAAACACATCTAAAACTCCTTTTTTGAGAGTGTTCAATTTAGAAGGTAAAAAAATAGCAAAAGGCAAATTTGTTCAAGTTACAGACTCCACACTATCCCTTAGAAAAAATCGAAAAATAATTGAAATCTCGTTTCGAGACATTGGCGTGATTAAAACAAAACACTCTATAGGTAATAATTTTTTAACAGGAGCAGCAATTGGAGCAGGTGTATTAGGAGCTGTATTAGCTTCATCATCCACAAGTAGTAATAATTCTTTTGGTCTTGACGGAAGTCTTGGGATTGGTGCTTTAGTTGGTGCGCCTTTAGGTTCGGCTGCAGGAGGCGCTGTAGGATTATTTAAAAACAGTAAAACCTATGAAATACATGGAGATGAAGTGCAATGGCATGCTTTTAAAGATATATTCACTCAATAATATTTGATCTCCCAGATTATATATTAATCTCTAATTAAAGGCAACGTTGAACAACGCAACAATCCTTCCTGTTTGGCAATTTCGGCATAAGGAACTTCCTCAACTGTAAATCCGTTATCTCGAAGCCAGGAATTTAATCTTGTGAAATTACGTTCGGAAATTACAACGTCTTCAGAAATAGAAAAAATATTACTATTCATGTGGTACATTTCATCTTTTGTGATTTCAAAAACGTTTTCTTTTCCAAAGAAATCAACCAACCATTGGTATTCGCTTTCTACCAGAAATCCGTTTTTATGAATGATAGCTTTATCTTTTCCAATGGGCTGAAAACAGCAATCTAAATGTAAGGCATTTTCTTTTGCATCAATTTGAGATTTTCGAAGATTAAAACTCTTGATGTTTTTATGTGGAAATTGCTGAGCTACCCACTTAACACCTTCCATATTTGTTCTTGCCACTATATAATCTGCATAATCTGCTTCTCTGTAAGTCCCAATAAAAATATAATCGTTCCAAACGATGACATCACCACCTTCAATATGACATTCTTTTGGTGGACGAACAACTTTGTCTGTATTCATTTGGTCTATGATGTATTGAATGGCATCTAATTCTTCTTCACGATCAGGTAAGATATTAGCTTTAACAAACCTATCATCAATAACAAAACCGATATCTCTTGAGAAAATCTGATTACAATTCTCTATAAGTTCAGGTCTGTAAACTTTAACATCATACCTTTTTAAAACTTCTGCAACCGCTTCCATTTCTTCAACCATATCTTCCTCTTTAGGATAGGTTCCTGCTTTGATGTGTTCCATTGACTTTGGATCATAAGCGTCTTGAATAGTTGGTGTTGGACCGTTACTTTTGGCAGTACCAAGAATAACAGCTCTGAGTCGGGAGGTTTCGTTTTGGATGTTTAGTTTCATATGCTGCAAATATAAAAAAAGCTCCATAATTACTTATGAAGCTTTTTTAATCCTTTTTATGATAAGGATTATCTTTTTGAGATTTCTTTAAATGGTCTTTGCGTTTCTCCAGTATATAACTGACGAGGGCGACCAATTGGTTCTTTTCGCATTCGCATTTCTCTCCATTGAGAAATCCATCCTGGTAAACGTCCTAAAGCGAACATTACTGTGAACATTTCTGTAGGAATTCCCATGGCTCTGTAAATTATACCAGAGTAGAAATCGACATTTGGATATAATTTTCTGTCTACAAAATACGAATCCTCCAAGGCTTCTTTTTCAAGGCCTTTAGCAATATCAAGAATTGGATCTTCAACACCTAAATCTCCTAATACCTCATCTGCTGCTTTTTTAATAATTTTAGCTCTAGGATCGAAGTTTTTATAAACTCTGTGTCCGAAGCCCATTAAACGGAAAGGATCGTCTTTATCTTTAGCTTTCGCCATGTATTTTTTAGTATCTCCTCCATCTTCTTTAATCGCTTCAAGCATTTCGAGAACAGCTTGGTTTGCACCACCATGTAATGGTCCCCAAAGTGCAGAAATTCCGGCAGATAAGGACACAAATAATCCAGCATGAGATGACCCTGTAATTCTTACAGTTGATGTTGAGCAGTTTTGCTCGTGATCTGCATGTAGAATTAATAATTTATCCAGGGCATTGACTAAAATTTTATTTTGAGTATAATCTTCATCAGGACGCTTAAACATCATCTGAAGGATGTTCTCTACATAACCTAATGAAGAACTTCCGTAATCTAATGGCATTCCGTGTTTTTTACGCATGGTCCATGCTACCAGAATTGGAAATTTTCCTAAAATTCTAACAATGGCATTGTACATTTCCTCTTCCGAATCCACATTTACAGAACTAGGATTAAAAGCCGTTAATGCACTTGTTAAGGATGCTAAAACTCCCATTGGATGAGCCGATTTAGGAAATGCATCTAATATTTTTTTGACATCATCATCAACAACTGCATGCTTTTTAATATCTGAATGAAATTTGTTCAACTCGTCCTGAGTTGGCAATTCTCCAAAAATTAATAAATAAGCTACTTCTAAGAAGTCTGCTTTTTCGGCTAATTCTTCAATAGAGTATCCTCTGTATCTTAAAATTCCCTTTTCTCCATCTAAAAATGTAATAGCACTTTCACAACTTCCTGTGTTTTTATAACCAGGATCAATTGTAATTACACCTCCAGTATCTCCTCTTAAGTTTTTAATATCTATGGCAACTTCATTTTCTGAACCTGTAACTATAGGAAATTCATACTTTTTTCCATTTATCTCTAACGTAGCTTTATCTGACATTTGTTGATGTTTTATGTTGTTTTTTAAGTCGTGTAAATTTACAAAATATCTAAGGATTTATTAAATCAATTTATAATGGTTTTAACAATTAACATATAGATAAAACAGATGCTGGATGTTAATCTTCAATAAACGTATTTAGAATCGCGGTTTAAAATAAAGATCTATTGATTTTAAGGAGTTAAATGGTATTTTTGCCAACAAATTATTTTACATGTTACGATATTTACTGATATTACTTTTTGTGGCTTCTTTCTCAAATGCTCAGGTGATAAATGTAGAAACGCTGAGAAAACCCTCGGATTCTTCAAAATGGACTGGCTCTGTGAGTTTTGATGTCTCACTAATAAAAAACAGAAATGATATTTTCAGAATAGCGAATAAAGCCCATGTTCAATATAAAGATACGTTGAATTTATGGTTGTTTGTAAATGATATCAATTTACAAAAAATTGAAGGTAATTCTTTAGTAAACAGAGGTACACAACACTTAAGATACAACCGAAGAGTTACTCAACGCGTTAAATGGGAGGCTTTTGTACAGGCGCAATATGATGCTATTTCAGATATTAATCTGAGAGCATTGGTTGGTACTGGACCACGTATTAAGCTAAGTGAGAACGAAAACTATAAATTTTACTTAGGTACGTTAATCATGTACGAATATGAAAAAGCTTCAGAAGATGTTATGAATCGACTTCAGGAAGATATAAGAGGTAGTGCTTATTTGTCGTTTAGTTTATATCCTACGGAAACCTTAAGTATTATCAGCACAAGTTACTATCAGCCAAGGGTTGATCAATTTAAAGATTACCGATTGTCGAGTAATACGTCTGTACTTTTTAAAATCTTAGACGATTTAGCTTTTAAAACAACATTTAATTACTTTTTTGATGCGGTTCCGGTTACTAGTGAAATTCCGAAGACACAATATGAGTTAACCAATGGGTTGTTGTATAGTTTTTAGAAACTAAGGCATTGTTTCAGATCTTTTTCGATTTGCTGTGAATGACACATTGAAGCTAAAAAAGCCTATTCTTTGATTCGAATAGGCTTTAATGATTATAAAAGGAAAAGTCTTATTTTACTTTAAACGCATTCATTTGCGGAAAGTAAGCCACATCCTGTAATTCTTCTTCTATACGTAATAA
>JAAEZL010000008.1:0-3598 GCA_018222875.1 Algicola sp. | reverse complement strand
TAATAACTGATTGTATTTTGCCATACGATCACTACGCGACGCAGAACCTGTTTTGATCTGACCTGTATTTAAAGCGACAGCTAAATCGGCAATCGTATTATCTTCAGTCTCACCAGAGCGATGCGACATCACAGACGTGTAACCTGCATTATGTGCCATATTTACTGCTGAAATGGTTTCCGTTAAGGTTCCAATCTGGTTCACTTTAATTAAAATAGAATTCGCGATACCATTGTCAATACCTCGAGATAAACGCTCTACATTAGTAACGAATAAATCATCACCTACCAATTGCACTTTATCACCAATTTTATCGGTTAAGTCTTTCCAACCTTCCCAATCGTTTTCATCCATACCATCTTCAATAGAAATGATTGGATATTTTGATGCCAATTCAGCAAGATATTCTGCTTGTTCTTTACTGGTTCTTACGACACCATTACTACCTTCAAATTTAGTATAATCGTATGCGCCATCGACATAAAATTCAGCAGCAGCACAATCTAAGGCAATCATCACATCATCTCCTAATTTATAGCCTGCATTTGAAACTGCTTTTGCTATCGTTTCTAAAGCATCTTCAGTTCCACCAGCCAAATTAGGTGCAAAACCACCTTCATCACCTACTGCAGTACTTAAACCACGATCATGTAATACTTTTTTAAGATGGTGAAAGATTTCAGTTCCCATTTGCATGGCGTGTGTAAAGTTTTTTGCTTTTACTGGCATCACCATAAACTCCTGAAATGCAATTGGTGCATCACTGTGAGAACCACCATTGATAATATTCATCATTGGTACTGGTAATGTATTTGCTGAAACACCTCCTACATATCTGTATAATGGCATTCCTAATTCGTTTGCTGCAGCTTTTGCAGCAGCTAAAGACACACCTAAAATGGCGTTAGCGCCTAATTTAGATTTGTTTTTTGTACCATCTAAATCAATCATTAACTGATCGATTCTGTTTTGATCAAATACAGACTCTCCCAGTAATTCCTGAGAGATGATTGAATTGACATTATCAACGGCTTTAGAAACGCCTTTTCCCATATAAGCTTTACCTCCATCACGAAGTTCTACTGCTTCATGTTCTCCTGTAGAAGCTCCTGAAGGCACGGCTGCTCTTCCCATAATACCATTTTCGGTAACAACATCAACTTCAACGGTTGGATTTCCTCTTGAATCTAAAATTTGTCTTGCATGAATATTAATTATAATGCTCATTTTATTTTGTTATAATTGGTTAATATCTTATTTAAATTATTGTCTATAAAACAAATCTAGAAAGTCGATACAATCGAGAATTTACTTTAAATTCTCAATGAACAAAGACCTTTCGACTGCGCTCGAACTGACAGTTCTTATTTGAAACACCTTTAACAAGTATTACAAATTTACGAAATAGTTGACCTAAAACTGATATGGTTCTTCAGAATTACATTATATCTCAACGATAATGTTTTCGTAACATAAAAAAAGCAACGAATCTTTACAATTGTTGCTTTTTTGTTATTAGTTGTTTTGAATATTCTGAATAAACTCATCAAACAAATAGGTTGAATCGTTTGGTCCAGGACTTGCTTCTGGGTGGTATTGTACTGAAAAACAATTTTTATTTTTCATTTTAATACCTGCAACCGTATGATCATTTAAATGCACATGTGTGATTTCGATATCTGGATGTGCTTCAGTTTCTTCTCTATTGATTGCAAAGCCATGATTTTGCGACGTGATTTCACCTTTAGTAGTGACCAGATTCTTCACAGGATGATTAATTCCTCTATGTCCATGATGCATCTTGTAAGTTGAAATGCCGTTAGCCAATGCAATAATCTGATGTCCTAAGCAAATTCCGAATAAAGGCAAATCTCTTTTGATGATTTCTTTAGCAACGGTTTGCGCTTCTACCAAAGGTTCTGGATCTCCTGGTCCGTTGGAAAGAAAATAACCATCTGGTTTAAACGCTTCTAAGTCTTCAAACTTTGAATTGTATGGAAATACTTTGATGTACGCATCACGTTTTGCGAGATTACGAAGAATATTCTTTTTTATTCCGATATCCAGGGCAGCAATTTTATATGTTGCCTTTTCATCACCAAAATAATAAGGTTCTTTTGTTGAGACCTGTGAAGCCAACTCTAAGCCTTCCATACTTGGTACTTCTGCCAGTTGCTTTTTCAAACCTTCAATATTATCGACATCTGTAGAAATAACAGCATTCATAGCACCATGATCTCTAATATGACTTACGAGTGCTCTGGTATCGACATCTGAAATTGCCAAAAGGTTATTTTCGTTTAGAAATTCTTCTAAAGACATATCTCCAGATGGACGTGAATAATTAAAGCTAAAATTTTTACAAATTAATCCTGCGATTTTAATCGAATTTGATTCTACTTCGTCATCTTTAGTTCCGTAGTTACCAATATGCGCATTGGTCGTCACCATAAGTTGTCCGTAGTATGATGGATCTGTAAAGATTTCCTGGTATCCAGTAGTTCCGGTATTGAAACATACTTCGCCAAAGGCAGTACCTTCTTTTCCTATTGATTTACCATGAAAAATCGTTCCGTCTGCGAGTAAGATTAGGGCTTTTTTACGTTTTAAATATATCATCGTTTTTGTTATGGGATCCCTATATTCACAGGGACAAGGTTTTACAAAATTGCATAAAAAAAAGGATAATCTAAAATAGATTATCCTTTATATTTCAAATGCTTATTAACATTTATTCTTCTTCGTTAGTTGCTTTAGTTTCTGCAACAGGAGCAGCTGCTGGTTTTGAACCTCCTCTTCTACTTCTTCTGGTCGTTTTCTTTTCTTTCTTACCAGCGTTGTAGATTTCGTTGTAATCCACCAACTCGATCATTGCCATGTCAGCATTATCACCAAGTCTGTTTCCTAATTTGATGATTCTTGTATAACCACCTGGACGATCACCAATCTTTGTAGCTACTTCTCTGAATAATTCAGCAACAGCATCTTTTTGTCTTAATTTAGACATAACGATACGTCTGTTGTGCGTTGTATCTGTTTTAGACTTAGTAATCATTGGCTCAACAAATTGTTTTAAAGCTTTTGCTTTAGCAACAGTTGTATTGATACGTTTGTGTTCTATTAATGAACATGCCATATTAGCTAACATTGCACTTCTGTGCGCTGTTTTTCTTCCTAAATGGTTAAATTTCTTTCCGTGTCTCATGACTTTCTATTTATCATCTTGCTTCCAAACTCAATTTCTGAGGAGCAAAATATGATTATTATAATTTAAATTAATCTTTATCTAATTTGTATTTTGCTAAATCCATTCCGAAGTTAAGACCTTTAACATTTACAAGCTCTTCAAGCTCTGTTAACGATTTCTTACCAAAGTTACGGAACTTCATTAAGTCATTTTTATTGAATGATACCAAGTCACCTAAAGTATCTACTTCAGCAGCTTTCAAACAGTTTAATGCACGTACAGAAAGATCCATATCAACTAATTTAGTTTTCAATAGTTGTCTCATGTGAAGTGATTCTTCATCATAAGTTTCAGTTTGTGCAATTTCATCAGCTTCAAGAGTGATACGCTCATCTGAGAATAACATGAAGT
>JAAEZL010000007.1:6036-52067 GCA_018222875.1 Algicola sp. | reverse complement strand
TTGAAAATAGAAGTATGGGAGGATTGAGTATCTATACAGATAGTATTCATGTTAACCTTAGAAATCCTGCGGCTTATGTTGGTCCGAATTTAAAGGTGTTTAACAATGAAAATCGTCCGGTTAAATTTTCAATAGGAGCCAGTCATAACAGTATTAACCTCAAAGCTGATTCAGGTAGCGACAGAACAAGTGCAACAACTGTTGATTACATGGCTATGTCAATGCCACTTGGCGATAAGTTCGGATTTGGTTTAGGTATTATGCCTTACACTTCTGTTGGTTATAAACTGGAAGATTTAAACAATAGCAATCAGGTCTTAAACAGATATAGAGGAGAAGGCGGTTTAAATAAAGTATTTCTCGGTTTTGGTTACAGAATCACTGATAAACTGAGTTTAGGAATTGATATGAACTATAATTTTGGTAACATCCAAAATACAGCCATTGAGTATTTGTATGATGATGAAGGTAATGAAATTCAATATAAATCAAGGGAAGAAAACAGATCAGATCTTAGTGGTTTAAATGTAAATATCGGTTTGACGTACAAAACCATGATCAGTGATAAACTCGAATTGCAATCAGGCTTCACCTATTCGCCTAAAAGTAATATTTCATCAAGAAACTCCCGAATATTCTCTACAGTCGTCATTAACGAATCGTCAGGACAAGAACTTACAGTAAATTCAATCGATGCAGATTTAGCATCATCAGGTTTAGATGAAACAGATTTAACCTTGCCTTCAAGATTATCTTTTGGTGCAGGAATTGGAGCACCAAGAAAATGGTTTTTAGGTGCCGAATATACGTTTCAAAACACTAGTAAATTTTCAAACCCTATAGTAGCTATCGATAATGCTAATTTTGTAAATGCTTCAAATATATCTATTGGAGGTTTCTTTATTCCAGACCCAGATTCTTTTTCAAGTTATTGGAAAAGAGCGACATATAGAGCAGGAATCCATTTCGAAAACACAGGTTTAGAGATTAATAATGAAACCATAAATGAGTTTGGCATATCTTTTGGAGTTGGATTACCAGTTGGGCAATTGTTTTCAAATGCTAATCTTGGATTAGAAGTCGGTAGAAGAGGTACAACGAACCAAAACTTAATACAAGAAAATTTTGTAAACTTCCAGCTAAGTCTATCACTCAACGATAGGTGGTTTGAAAAAAGAAAATATAACTAACGTAAAATTAATACAATGAAAACGAGAATTATTTTAGTATTAGCTGCTTTGTTCTTAACAGCAAACTCCGGTTTTGCTCAACAAGATGAAGAATGCATGCTTAACTTAACGCTAATGAACGATTACGTTAAGAGTAAAAAATATGACGAAGCTTACGAGCCTTGGATGAAAGTGAGAACTAAGTGTCCAAAGTTTAGTTATGCTATTTACGCTTATGGAGAAAAAATACTTGATCATAAAATTGATAATTCTTCAGGTCAGGAAAAATTAGATTACATCAATGATCTCATGCTTGTTTGGGATAAAGGGATGGAATACTTTCCAAGCAAATATGATACAGGTGAAATCCTTTCCGATAAAGGGTTGTTAATGTATGATAACCAAAAAGAACTTGGTCTTACAGATAAACAAGTCTATGATGCTTTTGACAAAGCCTACAAACAGGATTTGGAAAACTTTAGAAGTGCTAAAGGATTATACGTTTACTTTACTAAAATAGTAGATTTATACAAAGCAGACGAGGCACCAATACAAGACGTGTTTAATAAATATGATGATGTGTCTGAGCAATTAGAAAACATCAATGAAAGTTATACACTTAAGTTAAATAAACTTATTGAAAAAGAAGATGCTGGAACAGCCTTGTCTAAAAAAGAAGATAAATACAAAACGTTTTATCAGAAATCTTTAGAGGCTAATGAAAAAATCTCAGGAAGCTTAGATACGTATCTCGGACAGTTAGCAAATTGTGAGAATTTAATTCCATTGTATAAGAAAGACTTTCCTACTTACAAAAATGATGCGGTTTGGTTAAAAAGAGCGGTAAGTAGAATGTATAATAAAGAGTGTACAGATGATCCTTTATATATTGATTTAGTAAAAGCATATGATGCAACTGCGCCTTCTTCTGATACAAAGTATTTCGTAGCAACTATACTCTACAAACAAGGAAATGATTCAGAAGCAGAAAAGTATATTAAACAAGCTTACGATTTAGAAACAGATACCTTTAAAAAGGGAAAATTAGCGTACAGAATTGCGAACAATTTCAAAAAGAAAGGAAGTTTCGGTTCTGCCAGAAATTATTACAGAGAAGCATTAAAACTTAATCCATCTGATGGAAAGCCTCATCTGCAAATTGCATCTATGTATGCTAAGAGTGCTAATAGTTGTGGTGATACAAACTTTAATAAAAGAGCTGTGTTCTGGTATGCTGCTCAAGAAGCTTTAAAAGCTGGAAAGGTAGATCCAACTTTGAAGTCATCAGCTCAGCAGGCTGCTAATTCTTACAATGCAAATGCACCAACAAAATCTGAAATTTTTCAGGAAGGAAATGCAGGTACAACAATCAACATTGGTTGCTGGATTGGTGGAAGTGTAACAGTTCCTAACCTGTAAATGAAACTTGAGGTTTCACATATAAAAGTATACATAGTCACAACCATGGTTGTGACTATGTTTTTTTCATGTAAGAACAATCTCAAAGAGGTGCAACAAATAGGTGTGCTTCAAAATAAGCCTATCGGTGAAGCAAAAAATATCGATTTAAGATATACCGAAGCTGAAGATCTTGAAGGTAAAGTAGTCGCAAATCTTAAAAGTCCTAAAATGCTCGATTACTCCAACAGAGGCTTTTCTTTTTCCGAATTTCCAGAAGGTGTAAACTTGTCATTATATGATGAAAATGGTGAAAAAAATATTATTCTGGCAGATTATGCTATCGTGTATAATAAAACCGATTTAATCGATTTACAGGGTAATGTTATCCTTATTACACCTCAAAATGACAGCCTTTTCGCAGATCAATTGTATTATGACCAGAAACGGGAGTGGTTATTTACAAATCAACAGGTAAGGCTAAAGTCTGCAACATCTAATAATGGTAGAGGAAATATTTTTGATTCTGATACTAAATTTAAAAACTATACCATTTTAGAAGGAAGTGGTGATATGCTTTTAAAAGACTAATAGTTGAAGTAGTTTAGCAAAACATCTCTATCTTTGTAGCAAATATTTTATTCAAAATGAAGTTACTTCAGTTTTTTCAGTATGTATACCTTTTTTTTGGTGTGCTTTTTATTTATGACGGAGTTGTAAGTTGGAATGATGGTACAAACAGGTCTTACATTTCTTTTGTTTTTGCCGCTTTATCTATTTTTATGTTTTTCTTCAGAAAACGTTTCAGGAAAAAATTTGACGATAGAAACAAGAAATAAATATGGACTTAAGCATCCTGATTATTATTGTAATGTTATTACTTTCTGCCTTTTTTTCAGGGATGGAAATCGCCTATGTGTCGTCAAACAAAATTCATATTGAAATTGAAAAGAAACAAGGTGATTTTCTGGCTAAAATTCTAACTCGTCTTACAGCAAAACCTTCAAAATTTATAGCCACAATGCTTATTGGAAACAATATTGCGCTGGTTGTTTATGGATTTTTAATGGGAGATGTTCTGGTGGATTGGTTTCAGTCTAAACTTCCAACAGACTATCAGGTTCTTAACTACCTCCTTACCGATTTAAGCCTGCTTATTCAAACTATTATTTCTACCATTATTATATTAATAACTGCGGAGTTTTTACCTAAAGTATTTTTTCAGATTTATGCCAATTCATTTTTGAAAATATTTGCCTTCCCAGCGTATTTATTTTACTTATTGTTTTGGTTTTTATCTTCTTTTATCATCTGGATTTCAGATAAGGTTTTGAAAGCATTTTTTAAAACAGAAGGCGATAATGTAGAATTGGCCATGACAAAAGTCGAATTAGGCAATTATATAACCGAACAAATGCAATCTGTTGAAGAACATGATGAGGTAGATAGTGAAATTCAGATTTTTCAGAATGCCTTAGAGTTTTCCGAAGTCAAAGCACGCGAGGTGATGGTGCCCAGAACCGAAATTATCGCTGTTGATGTTAAAGAATCTGTAAAAAATATTAGTACGATGTTTATCGATAGTGGGTTGTCGAAAATATTAGTATATCAGGATTCTATCGATGATATTTTGGGTTATGTTCATTCGTTTGAATTGTTTAAAAAGCCAAAATCTATCAAATCTATCACCTTGCCAGTTGTCTTCGTGCCAGCAACAATGCTTGTAAAGGATGTGCTCAATATTTTAACGAAAAAGCGAAAGAGTATCGCTGTTGTTATTGATGAATATGGTGGAACCGCTGGGATTATGACAGTTGAAGATATTGTTGAAGAGCTCTTCGGTGAAATTGAGGATGAACATGATAGTGTTGAATTAACTGAAGAAAAAATAAATGATAATCACTTCAAGTTTTCTGCTCGTCTGGAAGTAGATTATGTCAATGAAACCTACAAATTAAACCTTCCGGAAGGTGAAAATTATGAAACCTTAGGAGGATTAATTGTCGATGAAGCTGAAGAAATTCCTCAGGAAGGAAATATAGTCACCATAGGTGTCTTTAAATTTAAAATTTTAGAAGTGTCTTCAACTAAAATTGATGTTGTTGAACTTTTTATCGTTGAAGAAGATTAGTTTTTTTAAAATAAGTAAGTCATTTCACACGAAATCTAACCTCGAAAACTAACAGCTTGCTTAAGTAATTAGCCGATAAAATCTGACACTCACCCAAAGACTACTCAATACCTTACTATTTAAGTAATAAAAACATAATTCTACTTTTATTATTTAATAGAAAATGGTATTTTCGCCCACTTATTATTCGATAAAATATACATAAAATGGCAGTTTTAAATAAAATTAGACAACGTTCTTTGTTTTTGATTCTAATCATTGCACTAGCATTGTTCTCATTTGTACTTACCGATTTGTTTAGAAACAGTGATGCACTCTTTGGAGGTTCACAAGATGTAGTGGCTACCGTAAATGGTACCAACATCAATAGAGTTGAATTTATGAACCGCGTTGAGCAAATGCAAAACCAAACGGGTCCAAATTCTTCATCTACTCAAGCCATGAACAGAGTTTACGATCAAGAAGTGAGAAAAGCTATTATGGAATCTCAATTTGAAAACCTTGGCTTAAGTGTTGAGCAAGATCAAATGAAAGATTTACTTAAGCAAAGTTTCTCTAGTTATCCTGAGTTCCAGAATGAAGCTGGAGTTTTTGACGAAAATAAACTGACAGAATTTGTAAATAACCTAAAAGCACTCAACGGACAAAGTGCTCCATTGAGTACATTTCAAATTAACTACCAACAATGGGTTAGTACAGAAAACAATATCGCTTTATCAGCTAAAGAAAGAGCATACAACGCTATGGTAAAAGCTGGAGTAAATGCAACTTTAGGTGAAGCTGAAGTTGATTACATGCTGGAAAATGCGACAAGAGATTTAAAATATGTTCAAATACCTTTTACGTCCATTGCAGACAGCTTAGTAGAAGTGTCTAAGTCGGATATTAAAAAATATATCAGTGAGCACAAAGATAAATACGAAGTTGAAGCCTCTAGAGATATTAGCTTTGTAGAATTTAAGGAAGTTGCCAGTGTAGAAGATGAAGAAAATCTAAAATCAAACTTAATAAAGTTATTAGATAATCAGGCAGTGTTTAATGAAACTACAAAAAACACAGATACAATCATTGGTTTTAGAAAAACGACTGACGTAGAAAGCTTTGTTAATTCTAATTCTGATATCACCTATAATGATACATTTGTAACGAAGTCTCAATTGCCTTCGGTTGCTGCAGATTCAATTTATAACACTAAAGTTGGTGGGATTTATGGACCTTACAAAGATGCTGGATATTTCAAATTATCTAAAGTCGTTGCAGAAACTCAATTGCCAGATTCAGTTAAAGTAAGACATATTTTAATTCCACATCTTGGAGCTCAAAGTGCTCAGCCAGATGTAACGATGACTATTGATGATGCGAGAGCATTAGCAGATAGTATTAAAACAGTTGTAACTGCAAATCCTTCAAAATTTCCAGAATTAGTAACTGAATTTTCTTCAGATCAAGGAAGCGTTGATAATGGAGGTGAGTACGATTTTCACCCAATCACTCAAATGGTTAAGCCGTTTAGTGATTTCGAATTCCAGAATGACATAGGAGATATTGGAGTGGTTCAAACGGTTTTCGGATTTCACATTATAGAAATATTAGATCAAAAAAATAAATCCAGAGCAGTAAAAGTGGCGACAATTGCGCGTAAAATTGAGCCTTCTGAAAAAACAATTGATGCGACATTTACTGATGCTTCAAAATTTGAGTTGGCTTTGCAAAAAGAAGAGTTTCAAGAAGCAGCAAAAGAACGTAACCTAACTGCTAAGCCAGTTAACGGAATTAAAGTTCTTGATGAGAATATTCCTGGATTAGGAAGTCAAAGAGCAATTGTACGTTGGGCTTTTGAAGATGGGACTAAGGTAGGTGACTACAAACGTTTTTCTATTCCAAGTGGAGGTTATGCTGTAGTACAAGTTACGAAGGCAACTAAGAAAGGATTGATGGATCCTGAAAGTGCTTCTGCGTCTGTACTTACTGAAATAAGAAATGAGAAAAAAGCAGAAATGATTTTAGATAAAATTACAGGAACTACGGTTGCTGAGATTGCTAAAAATCAGAGTAAGGCTACAAATACTGCTTCTGCAGTTAATATGAAAAATCCAACCCTGTCTGGAGCTGGAGCTGAACCTAAAGTTGTCGGAACTGCTTTCGGATTAGAAGAAGGTGAAACATCTGAGCCAATTGTTGGTGTTAAAGGTGTGTATGTTGTTGAAGTTACTAAAGTCAACGAAGCAACACCATTAGATAATTACCAGGCTATAGCTAATCGATTAAGTACAGCAAGAACTAATGCAGCACAGAATAAAGTGTATGAAGCTTTAAAAGAAACTGCAGATATTGAAGATAACAGAGCTAGGTTTTTCTAGACTTTAAAATTCATAAATTAAAAAAAGCTTCACATGTTGTGGAGCTTTTTTTTTATTTTAAAATCATCTTATCGTAGGGAATGATAGTAGCGAACCCTTTGTCTTTGAAATAGGTGGTAGGATTGTTGTCTGAAGCCACCAGAACGAAATCGCCTCCCCAAGCTCCTAGACTTTTAATACTGCCATTAAAGTCTTTAAAAAGCTGTTCTTTAATAGGTTTTTGGTTAATAATTTTTGAAATTATTTGTTCATGCTCATCCAGTAGTTGCTGAAACGCTTCCAACGAATCACAATCAATAATCTGTTTTGTAATACGATTGATGCGTTCAATCTCATGGCTTAAATCTGAAGTATTTGCTCTGTACTGAGCAATACCCTCTCTGCTGTTCTGTTTTTGATTTAAATGAACAAAATATAAGTCCCTTTTAAAAGAAGGATTGAAATGAACAGTATTGATGGTTCTTCTTTTGTCATTCTGAACTTGATTCAGAATCTCATTTGTGCTAATTTTATAGGTAATTGCATTGTTAGCTTCAGCACAAGCAATATCATAACCACTTCCACCAAATGTTAAGTCGAGCAATTGATACGCATTAACATCAGCCCAATTTGCTAAATTGTTAATTAAAGTAGAAGAGGTTCCTAAACCCCAGTTTTTTTCAAATTCTAATTGTGTCGTAATCTTATAACCTTTGCCTTCAGTTAAAAAATTAGGATTTAAACGCTTTACAGCATTCAGTACCTGAAGTAATCGGTTAGAAATAGTATCGTCATTTTGAATTCCTGCACTGAGCGAAGTCGATGTATGTTTTAGAATTTCATTATGTTGAATCTTGAATCTGTCTTCAAACCAGATTTGTTCTTTATTATCATAACTAATCCAATGCAATACACCTGAAGCATTTTTTTCAACCTTTAAAGTTTGCCCAAATTGAGTTGGAACAGCCAAAGCCAATGCACCATCAAGAACGACGTATTCTCCTGTAAGAAGTAATTTCCCGTGACTGTAATAAGTATTCACTAGTGGTTTCTTAGATTGTTAATTGCATCTACAACAGAACTATGAGTTACTGTATGTGTTTTAAAATGCGATACAAGTTTATTTTTTTCTTCAGGAGTTGCTTCAAGCTGGTTTAGAATATTCATCAAGTGCATTTTCATATGACCTTCTTGAATTCCGGTTGTGGTTAATGAACGTAGCGCAGCAAAATTTTGTGCTAATCCAGCAACTGCTACAATCTGCATCAATTCTTTTGCTGAAGGTCTGCCCAGCATTTCTAAGGCCAGCTTCACTAAAGGATGTAAACTTGTTAATCCACCAACGGTTCCTAAAGCTAAAGGAATTTCCATCCAAAACCTGAAGATACCATCTTTTCCTTCAGCATGTGTTAAACTGCGATAGCTTCCGGTTCTGGAAGCATACGCATGAACTCCAGCTTCAACCGCTCTAAAGTCATTTCCGGTTGCCAGAACAACAGCATCAATGCCAGTCATGATGCCTTTGTTATGAGTGACTGCTCTGTAAGGTTCAATTTCAGCAATGTTAACCGCTTGAATAAATTTTTCAGCGAACGCTTCAGGAGATATTTTTGAATTCTCAGTTAAATCTTCAACCTTACAACTCACTTCAGCTCTTACTAGGCAATCAGGCACATAATTAGATAGAATACTCATGATTACATTAACGTTTCCAGACAAAGAATGTTCTGCTTCTGTTTTCAACGTTGTAGCGAATTGTTCTAAGCAACTATTAATAAAATTTGCTCCCATGGCATCCATTGTCTCAAAGGAAGCATGCAACTGATAGTAGTTTGTGAGATCTTTGGTTTTGTCTTTAAGCTGAACGTCTAAAATACCACCTCCACGTTTATCCATGCTTTTCGTCATTGAAGCTGTATCTTCATGTAATTTGGGCTTCAGTGTATTGAAAAAGGACGTTAGATCTTCAGGATTACCATCATACGTAAAATGAACTTGTCCGATTTTTGTGGTTGAAATAACTTCAGCTTTAAATCCGCCACGATGTAACCAGAATTTAGCAGCTTTACTTGCTGCTGCAACGACCGAGCTTTCTTCAATAGCCATCGGGATTGTGTAGGTTTTACCATTAATTAAAAAATTAGGAGCAACACCAAAGGGTAAGTAATAATTGGTAATGGTATTTTCTATAAATTCGTCATGTAATTGCTGGAGTTTGTTGTCATCATTCCAATATTGCTTTAAAATAGTTTTTGCAGTTCCTTTGTTTGAAAAATATGTATCAACAATCCAATCAATTTTATCAGATTTAGATAATTTAGAAAAGCCAGTAATCGTTTTGTGCATTTACTTGAATTTAAGGTTACAAAGATACTATTCTTGTATGTAATTATCTTTACAGTTATGATTATTGCATATTTAACTATAAATAGTTAGGGTTTTCTGCTTAATTTTTAGTAAACTTGACATATTTTTATCAAAAAACAGCACGATTCTTGATGCGTTATTAAGAACTGTAAAAAAACTAACTAACACTAAATTATATGTCAACAACTGCATTGAAGCCTCATCAAAAAGAGCTTTTCGGACAACCAATAGGTTTATATATTTTATTTTTAACAGAAATGTGGGAACGCTTTTCCTACTATGGAATGCGTGCGCTTTTAGTACTTTATATGACTACAGAAACTATGGGTGACGATAGAGGTCCTGGTCTGGGTTGGTCTAATCAAGAAGCTTTAGCTCTTTATGGCTGGTATACAATGTTGGTCTATGTGATGTCTATTCCTGGCGGAATGATAGCCGATAAATTAGTAGGTCAAAAGAAAGCTGTCTTACTTGGAGCCATTGTATTGTGCCTTGGACATGGTGTGCTGGTACTGACTGATATCTGGGCTTTTTATACAGGTTTAGGACTTGTAATTCTTGGTGTAGGATTGTTAAAACCCAACATATCTACCATGGTTGGAGGTTTGTATAAAGAAGGCGATATACGTCGCGATAAAGGTTTTAGTATTTTTTACATAGGAATCAATTTAGGATCCTTACTGGCAACAATGATTGTTGGACTGGTAGTTGCTGAATGGGGCTGGCATGCTGGTTTTGGATTAGCAGGTATAGTGATGCTATTAGGATTAATTAATTATGTTGCTGGTCAGAAATATTTGACTCAAGTTGGAAACTTTGAACCACCTAAAAAAGATGATCCTAACGAAATATCTTACGGTAAACTTTATGGTAAATTATTAAAGTCGCCAACGCAATTAGTATTTACGCTTGTTTTATTATTGATTTCTCTTTATGGCTGGTATACTTTAGAATGGGGTTACGGACTTTTATTTATATTTCTTACTGCAGTCATTTCTTTACTAATGATGATTTATAAAGAGTTAGAAACTCAGGTTTATAAAGATCGCTTTATGGTATTACTATTATCATTTATCATGGTCATCGTATTCTGGGGTGCTTTTGAGCAAGCAGGTGGCTTGATGAACTTATATACTGAATCAAAAGTAGATAGAGTGTTATTCGGATGGGAAATACCAACGGTAATGTTTCAAAGTTTAAATGCAGGCTTTATTATACTTTTTGCAACGGTTGTGGCTTCTTACTGGGCTAAACGCAAATTAAAAGGAAAAGAAGGCTCGTCCTTATTTAAAATGGCTGTTGGTATAATCATCATGGGATTCGGATTCCTGTTTATGGTATTTGCAGCCATGGAGTTTGAAAAATCGGGAACTTCAAGTATGATTTGGTTAGTTTTAGCCTATTTATTTCATACTATTGGAGAGTTATGCCTGTCTCCTGTGGCATTGTCATTCATTACCAAACTAACACCTGTTAAATATGCATCTTTGATGATGGGTGTTTATTTTGCTGCAACTGGTTTGGGTAGTAAAGTTGCTGGTATCGTTGGTGAAGCGGCCAGTGATTTTGGAGAATACACTATATTTTTAGGAATTTTAATATTTACTGTAATCATCGGGTCTCTGTTTATTATGCTTTTGAAACCTTTAAAGCGATTAACACATGGTGCTGAAGATAATGAACGCGAAATGCATAACGACGAAGCAGAAGGATTTGAACTTGCAGATCCAGACCTTCATAATAACTAATTCAAATAATCTTTTAAGAACCTTTGTGCTTTAATGTTCAAAGGTTTTTCTTTTTCTAACTAATCTTTCTTTTATGAATACTGATATTGAAAACCTGTTTAAAGATAAGGTCATTGGTCATCCAGCTGGCTTATTTATCATTTTTTTTACTGAAATGTGGGAGCGTTTCTCGTTCTATGGAATGCGTATTCTTTTAGTGTTATTTTTAACAGCTCCTATTATAAGTGACAATCCAGGATGGGAATGGCCAAGAGAACATGCTTTAGCATTAATTGGTACTTATGGCTCTTTGCTCTATTTAACGCCTATTGTTGGTGGATGGTTGGCTGATAAATTTACAGGCTATAAATGGGCAGTTATTATTGGCTGTTTTATTATGATGCTTGGTCATGCAGCGATGGTTTTTGAAACTACTTGGTCTTTATATTTAGGTTTGGCATTGCTGGTTATAGGAACAGGTTTCTTTAAGCCTAATATGACCTCTATGATTTCTGAAATGTATAAAGGGAAGGAATCAAAAAAAGATGGTGCCTATACCATTTATTATATGGGAGTAAATGCAGGTGCATTTTTCGGTATGATGCTTTGTGGGTATTTAGCCGAAAACATAGGCTGGAGTTATGGTTTTGGTTTAGCAGGTATTTTTATGCTTCTGGGATTAATTCAATTTTGGTTAGCTAAAGATTTTTTTGGTCAAATTGGAGAAAAGCCATCCAGAGTTCATGAAGTAGAGTTGCCTCAGAACATTAATGAAGAGAATCCAAAAGAACATGATGCGACCAGTGATGTAAAAACAAATCCCTTTACAACAGTAGATAAAATTTTAATAGTATTATCATCATTAGGTGGCTTTTTATACTTGATTAACGATCCAATGTCTAAGATTGCAAACGTTAATTTTTTAAATTTTAAAATAGCTGGTTTAGATGGTTCTAATGCAACAGTTTTATTAGCACTTTTCTTGTTTTTATATTTAATTATTACAAGAATTTCCAGATATACACGGGTTGTAAGAGATAAAATTATTGCCGTATCTGTCTTCGGAATTTTTACAGTCATATTTTTTGCTGCTTTTGAGCAAGCTTTAGGGTCAATGACTTTGTTTGCGAGAGATTATACGGAACGTGCTTTAACAGGTAGCTCTGCAATGATTTTTAAAATAATTGATTTAATACTTACGGTCGGTCCGTTGGCTATTATTACTTGGGTACTGTATCTGTTGTTCAAAAAGACATTTTCTAAAATTCCGTATTCTAACATTATTTTAGGAATTTCATTTGCCTTTCTATGGTACATCGTATATTATAAAATCAATAATGAGTTCAGTAAAGATGCAACTGAAGTTCCGGCCACATGGTTTGGTATTTTAAACTCGTTTTTTATTATCACTTTAGCTCCTATGTTTTCAAAATGGTGGGAAAGTAAATACAATCCGAGTGCAGCTATGAAATACGGAATTGGTTTGATGCTTTTAGGGTTAGGTTTTGGCATTTTAGTTTTTGGAACACTAGGAATACCTCAAGGTGCTAAAACAGCTTCTGTAAGTATGGTATTCTTAATACTAGCATATTTATTACATACTATGGGAGAATTATGTATATCTCCTGTAGGCCTGTCTTACTTAAGTAAATTAGTTCCAGGACGTATGATTGGTTTTATGTTTGGTATTTGGTACTTAGCAATTGCTATAGGGCAAAAAGCTGCCGGAACTATGGGAGGAATGATTGATAAAATTACAGAGGAGTATTCATTAAGTACTTTCTTTTTAATTTTTACGCTTGTTCCAATTGTTTTTGGATTTATATCCATGGTGCTTAATCCTATGCTGAAAAAATTAATGCATGGTGTACGATAAACGATTAAATCGTTAAAATAACTTAAAATGCTCCCTTTTTGGAGCATTTTTTGTAAGTTCGGAACAGAAATTGCAACACATTTGATATGAAAAAATTAACTTATATATTCGTTTTAGCACTATTAACATCAGTTAATAGTTTCTCTCAGGTACAAGAAATTAACTGGGTGACTTTTGAAGAGGCTTTGGAACTTCAGAAAAAAAATCCTAAAAAAATAATGATGGATGTTTACACCAATTGGTGTGGACCATGTAAAATGTTAGATAAAAATACATTCCATAATAAAGATGTTGTGGAGTTTGTAAATAAAAATTACTACGCTGTTAAGTTTGATGCTGAAGGTAATTCAACAGTAACTTATGATGGCAAAACCTTTAGTAATCCTAACTATAAACCAGAATTAAAAAGCAGAAGAAATGGAGTTCATGATTTAACACGTTACTTAAAAGTTAGTGCGTATCCAACCATCGTTTTCTTTGATGTAGATGCTAAAGTGATTTCACCAATTAGAGGCTATCAAAAGCCACAGCAACTTGAATTATACTTAAAATTATTTTTGGGTGATGATTATAAATCAATGACTACTCAGGAAGATTTTAATGCATATTATTCAGCTTTTAAGCCTGAGTTTCAACAATAAAATATATTATTTTAATACAAACGCTCCTTTTTCACTGGTTTGATGAAAAGGGAGTTTTTCCATTAAACACGTTCGTTTCCATCGTTGCACATAAGATTTGTAGTTACTGCCATCTGCAATAATAAGCTCTGGTTGTAGTGAATCTATAAGACGTTTCAGATTGATCCTAGGCGAATGGCGTAACAGAATATAATCTGCCCTAAAACTTACATTGTAAACACTTATACTATCAATAACTAAAAGTGTTTTTTGATGCACTTTATAAATATTTGATAAAGAATCATAACTAACAGACTTTATAAAATTTTCAACTTTGTAATTGTGAATCATCTTATCCTTTTTAAGTGTATTGCTATCTAAATCATGCCAGATAGTAAGCTTATCGTTGGCCTTTTTTCCTAGAATACTATGTCTGCTTTTATGAAATATGATAAAGGCTTCAAAATTATTTATACGTTTTGTGTAGATTAAAACACTCTGAAATATCACGATTGAAAGTAAAGCATATACAGTTCGCCTATGGTTAAATTTTTGAAATATAAATAACAGCGATAATAACACTAGGTAAGTGGCAATGACATGAAATGCACCAAAAGAAATGTCTGTGATTAAGAATGCTTCTTGTTTTGAAACCCAAAACACCACCTGATTCATCGCACTAATAAGACTTCCAAACACGGTTGCTAATAATTCTGGAAGACAATTCATAAGTGATAATACAATTACTAAAATTCCGAATCCTAAAATCAAACCTAAAAAGGGGATAATGGCCAAATTTGACACAAAGAACAAGCCGGGAAATTGATGAAAGTAAAACAAACTAATTGGTGCTACTCCCAACTGTGCAGCAAAGGTTACTGTGGTTATCTGCCAAAAATAATCTACAAGCTTCCATTTTGGAGGCCAAAGTTTGTACAGTAAAGGTTGAATGGAAACGATTGCAAATACAGCTAAATAACTCATTTGAAAACCGATATCAAATAAAAACATTGGCTTTATCAAAAGCAATATAAATATTGAAATAGATAAGGTGTTATAAATGTTTGTCGGTCGTTTTAAATGCATAGCAATGGCAATGATGCTAAACATGATGACTGCTCTGGTAACTGATGCTGATAATCCAGCGATTACAGCAAAACTCCATAGTAAGAATAGAATACTGATTACCTTGATGACATGGCCTCGTTTTAGGTGTTCGAGAGGCTTTAAAATAAAATTCAATAGCATTAGTATGATGCCAACATGAAGTCCGGAAACTGCTAAAATATGAATGGCTCCAGCATTAGCATAATCGTTATACATGTTTCGGTCCATGTCTTGTCTTTGCCCAAGAATTAAAGCGTTGATAACGGCTAATTCATCAGATTTAAAATTGAAGCCATTTAGTTTTTCATTAATCTGTTGTCTTAAAGCATCAGCATAGCCATAAACCGTACTTCTTTTTGATGATATTTCAAAAATGAGATCTGGATCAGTAAAAAGTTGATGATAGATGTATTGCTTTTCTAAATAGTCTTTGTAATTGAACTGATTCGGATTTCTCGGATTTCTAACATCTTGAAATTCTGAATGGATAAATAAGACATCATCCACATGATATATTTTAGAACTATCTGTTTTCTTTATGTTTAATAAGACCCTTCCTTGTACTATTTGTTCATTCACTTTTCGTAGTTGTACGCTGTATTTTTCATAATATTTTGTTGGTTTCATGCGTTCTTTTATAACACATGTGATATCGTTTGAACCTGTTGGAAAAAGATGTTCCTTATTAGTATAATGTTGTGGAGCGTTTTTTTGATTGTGAGTTGTATACGTTAAAGCTCCAAGAGCGAACATTGAAGCATAAGCTATCAGTCCAAACCAGATAGTTTTACGTAATTGTCGTTTTGCAATGTGATTTGCCAAGAACAAAATAGCTAGCAATCCAATGCACAAGTAGAATACGTGATATAAGCTAAACTTAAAAAAATGAGTACACGAAATTCCACTTGTTAAACAGGCTGTAAGCTTAATGATTATAAAATTAAGAGATTTCACTCTCCTAATATAGTAAATAATCTATATAAATAGAAAATAATCTATATTACGCGTCTCGCCTGAACATAAGCTAAGTACCAGTAACGTTCAGATAAATTAGAAGTAATCACACCTCTACTTGTTGTAGAATGAATAAATTCAACAAATCCAGGTCTGCTTTTTGTAACAATACCTACGTGATTCACTTTACGACTGTTTTTCTTAGTGGCGAAAAACAGCAAATCACCTTCTTTAACATCTTTAACATCAATCCAGTCACCTGTATTTTTTAAAGCTGCAGTGGTTCTTGGTAAACTGATATTTTCTTTCTGGAAAGCTGTAACAACAAGGCCAGAGCAGTCCATACCTCGCTTTGTTGTGCCACCATATTTGTAACGTGTGCCTTCAAACGTCTGTGCGTAATCAATAATGCTTGCAATAGTTTTTGAGGGTGAAGAATTGGTATTTGTTTTATTAGTGCTGACTTTTGTCATTCTGGTTTTTTTAGTTTTTATGCCTTTTGAAGACTTACAACTGCCAAAACTTAAGCATAATATTAGAAGTAGGATAACTTTTTTCATGAACTGCAATTAAAATCTAAAAATAAATAATTGATTTAATTAGAAAAGAATAATGAGTTTTGATTTTTAACAATCTTATTTACAACTTTCAAAAATTAATTTAGCAGCTTTGTCGCTGGCACCTTTTCCTCCTAGTTTTTTTTCTAAATCGTAATAGTCAATAAATAACCTAATGCGCTCATCATCTTCAAGAATCTTAGTCAGTTCTTTTTTGAGACGCTTCTTATTCAAATCACCTTGAATTAATTCGGTAACGACTTCGCGATCCATAATTAAATTCACAAGCGATATAAATTTTAAAGTAATAATTCGTTTTGCAATTTGATACGAAATGGCATTTGCCTTATAACAAACCACCTGAGGAACTTTAAATAAAGCAGTCTCTAAAGTTGCAGTTCCAGAGGTGACAAGTGCAGCATGAGATACACTCAGTAAATCATAGGTTTTATTTGAAATAAAAGCCACATTATCTTGTTTTATAAAAGGTTTATAAAAGTTATAGTCCTGACTTGGTGCACCAGCAATTACAAATTGATACGCTTTAAAATCATTGACCAGACTTAGCATAACACCAAGCATTTTAGTGATTTCTTGTTTTCTGCTTCCTGGTAAAAGCGCAATAATTGGTTTGTTGCTAAGCTGATAGTCATTTCTGAATGTGTTTTCGTCAACCTGATGTCTGTTAGAAATGGCATCAATTAAAGGATGTCCAACAAAATTTACATTATAATCATATTTAGCGTAAAACTCTTTTTCAAACGGAAGGATGACATACATAGCATCAATATCACGCTTAATTTTTTCTACTCTGCCAGCTCTAGATGCCCAAACTTGAGGTGATATGTAATAATGTGTTTTGAAATTCTTTTCTTGAGCCCATTTGGCAATACGCAAATTAAAACCAGAATTGTCTATAAAAATAATCACATCAGGTTGATAATTTTCAATATCAGTTTTGCAATAGTTTATCAGACCTAAAATCTTCCGAAGATTGAAGATCACTTCAGCAAAACCCATAAAAGAGCGATCTTTATAATGTGTCACTAAAGTACCACCAACAGCTTGCATAAGATCACCTCCCCAAAACCTGAATTCAGCATTTATATCTTGTCTTTGTAATGCTTTCATCAAATTGGAACCATGAAGGTCTCCGGAGGCTTCGCCAGCTATGATGTAATATTTCATTTATGTAAATCTGATAATAATGGTTATAAGTGCGACGACAACAGTGGCAATAAGAACACCTTTAGCACGAGATTCTTTATTTGTGTTTAAAAATAAAAAGAAAGCGCCTAGATTAAGAAGCGCACCAATACTAACGAGTTTTGTTAATACATCTTGAGCTATTGCAATATCAAGAGAGTTGCCTATAGAGTCTCCTGTGCCAAAAAATAACAACGACAATGTGAGTCCGATGACACTTGCAATTAATCCAATAACGATTCCTATAATAACGTCTTTATTCTTCAAATTTCCATGTATTTAGTTGTTGAATGCTCTGATGTGCTGTTAGGTCAAACTGTACTGGAACAACAGAAACATAACCATTAGACAAAGCCCATTCATCGGTGTCTTCACCATGGTCCAGATTGACAAACTTTCCGGTTAACCAATAATATTCCCTGCCCTGAGGATTTGTACGTTTATCAAACTCTTCTTCCCAATTAGCCCTTGCCTGACGACATATTTTGATACCTTTTATGTCGTTCTTGTCCAATTTAGGAAAATTGACATTTAGTACTGTTCCGCTGTCCAGACCATGTTTAAGAACATTTTCAGCAATTGTTTTCACATAGGTTTTACAAGCTTCAAAATTGGCACTCCAGTTGTAATCACAAAGTGAAAATCCGATAGCAGGAATGTCTTCAACACCAGCCTCAATCGCAGCACTCATTGTTCCTGAATAAATGACATTTATAGATGAGTTCGAGCCATGATTAATTCCAGATACACATAAATCTGGTCGTCTCTTTAATAATTGTTTTACACCAAACTTCACACAATCTGCTGGAGTTCCTGAACAACTGTATTCTTCTTGCGGACCTTCATCTATAGTGACTTTTTCTACATGTAAGGTAGAGTTTATAGTAATAGCGTGACCCATTCCGCTTTGCGGACTATCAGGTGCTATAACAACAACATCGCCAATGGTTATCATGACTTCAATTAACGTTCTGATTCCTGGAGCAGTAATCCCATCGTCATTAGTAACAAGAATAAGAGGCTTTTTTGACATTAATCTAATTTTTTGATATTCACAAAAGTACACAAAGACGCTTGAAAATCCTATAAATAAAGGTTTAACAAAAAATTAGTAGCACTTGATTTTATTGGCATGGTTTTTTCTTTTACTTTAGTAGAAATTATAAAATTCTATGTCATTACATATTGAGGTTAATTTGAAACCAAATTTTGTTGTGTTACATAAAAGATTTACTATGAAAAATATTATGCAAAGAAATTTTAAATTATTGCTTTTGGTGTTACTGCTGGCTTTTGCTTCATGCAGTTTTACATCCAAAAAATTTGAAGACCCAAATAAAGATAAACTACTTATTCAATTAGTAACGTATTTGCTTGATGAAGGACATTTTAGTCCTCAAGATATTAACGATGATTTTTCGCAAGAAGTATTTGATGATTATTTGGAACAACTGGATCCTTTAAAACGCTATTTTCATGCGTCCGACATCAAGGAATTTGAAAAATATAAAACAGACTTAGACGACCAAATCAAAGCCTATGATGTTAGCTTTTTTAACATTACTTACGAACGCTATTTACAACGATTGGCTGAGTCTAAAGAGATTTACAAAGAGGTATTGAAAAACCCTTTTGATTTTTCTGTTAATGAAGAATTTTCTACTAAATACGAAGATTTGACTTATGTTAATTCAAAAAAGGAGTTAAAAGAAAGATGGAGACATCAGCTTAAATTTTCAACGATTGCTAATTATGATGATTTAATTGCTCAGCAAGAAAGAGATCTCAAAAGAGCAAACGAAAAGGATTCCGAAGACAAAAAAGATGAGGATTTTACTGAAAAATCTTTAGCTGAACTTGAAGCTGAAGCCCGTGAAATTACTTTAAAATCTTTAGATGAATTATATGAATATATGGAAGACAGACGAAGAAAAGACCTACTTTCTGTGTATGTAAATGCTATTGTTCGCGAATACGATCCACATACCGCATATTATGAGCCTGAAGATAAAGAGCGTTTTGATGCCGATATTTCAGGTAATTTTGAAGGAATTGGAGCAAGACTTCAAAAAAAGATGGATGTTATCACCATTATGGAAGTCATAGCTGGTGGTCCAGCATGGAGACAGAAAGAGCTTGAAGTAGATGATCAAATATTAAAACTAAAGCAGGAAGATGAAGAGGAAGCCCTAAATGTTGTTGGTATGCGAACCAGTGACGCTGTTAAGTTTATAAAAGGTCCTAAAGGGACTGACGTTACGCTTACAGTCAAAAAAGTGGATGGTACTATACAGGATATAACAATTACAAGAGATATCGTCGAATTAGGTGAAACCTATGCCAAATCATCTACAGTAATTAAAGATGGAAAAAAATATGGTATTATTGATTTGCCAAGATTTTATGTAGACTTTGATGATGTTAACAATCGTAATGCTGCCTCTGATGTGAAGCTTGAAATTGAAAAATTAAAAGCCGAAGGAATGGAAGGTTTAGTCCTCGATTTAAGAAATAATGGAGGAGGATCTCTACAAACTGTTGTTGATATGGCAGGATTTTTTATAAAAGAAGGTCCAGTTGTACAGGTTAAAACTTCGGGAGAACCAAAAGAGGTATTAATGGACAGAGACAGATCAATAGTTTGGGACGGTCCGTTAGTTATTTTAGTTAATGAATTCTCTGCATCAGCCTCAGAAATTCTGGCTGCTGCAATGCAAGATTATAAACGAGCAATTATCATTGGTAGCGATCAAACGTTTGGTAAAGGAACTGTTCAAACAGTTGTTGACCTTAACCGTATGGTTAGAAATAATACTAGTGGAGATATTGGCGCTTTAAAAATGACCATTCAAAAGTTCTATAGAATTAATGGTGGTTCAAATCAGTTAGAAGGAGTTAAAAGTGATGTCGTTATTCCAAATCGATACAGTTACATTGATATAGGTGAAAAGAATGAGGAAAACCCGTTGCCATGGAGTCAGATTGAACCAGCACAATATGAGGTTTGGGATAGCTATTTTGATTATGATATGACCATTGCAAAAAGTAAAGAGCGTATGGCTAATAACGAACAGTTAAAGCTTATTGATGAAAATGCAAAATGGGTTAAAAAGATCAGAGACAAGGATTTGTTTTCTTTGAATTATAACGATTACAAAGCGTCTCTTAATGATAGTGAATCAGAAGCAAAACGTTTTGAAGAACTTTCAAAATATCAAACTAACTTAACATTTGAGTCTTTAACTCAAGAGTTAAAGTTAATGGAGCAAGATTCTGTGTTAAAAGAAAAACGTGAGCGCTGGCACACAAGCTTAAGCAAAGATGTGTATATTGAAGAAGCACTCAATGTTTTAAACGATTTAAAAATGACTTACGGAATCAAATCAAAAGTAGCGACATCTGTAAAAAATTAATATGAGTAATAACAATGGCTCATTAACAAAATTGGCGCTTCAAAAGTTCAAAAAAAACTTTTGGGGCGTTTTAAGTTTTTGGCTTATTGTAAGCATTGGCTTTATCTCTGTTTTTGCATATGTGCTTGCGCCAGATGATTCTCAAAATGCAAATCAAATGCATTTATCAATTCATTCTAAACCTCCTGGTTTTAAAGTTACATTGTTAAATTTACCTTCAGAATTAAACATTGAGCAAAGTTTTTTTTCTAAGGTGTTCTTTGGAAAGTTAAAAACAGATACAGAAATACCTATTTCAAATTACACTGTTGATGACCATACATTAAATTACACTGAATATGCTTCAGATGGATTAATTGGTGTTGAAAAATCAATAGACTTAAGTCGATTTCCGAATAGGGATTATCAACATTATATTAAAGAAAAAACCTTCATTTTTGGAACTGATAAATATGGAAGAGATCTTTTAAGTCGGGTATTAATAGGTTCTCGAATTTCATTTTTTATTGGTTTTATAGCAGTATTTATTTCCTTAGTTATAGGTATAGTGATGGGAAGTATTGCTGGATTCTACGGTGGAAAAATTGACGCTTTTATTATGTGGATAATTAATGTCACCTGGTCTATTCCTACCTTGTTACTAGTGATAGCCATCACATTAGCTTTAGGAAAAGGATTTTGGCAAGTATTTATTGCTGTGGGTTTAACCATGTGGGTTGAAGTAGCAAGAGTTGTCAGAGGGCAAATTATAAGTGCAAAAGAAATGCAATATGTAACAGCAGCAAGAGCTCTGGGATTCAATGATTACAGAATTATTACAAAACATATCCTGCCAAATATAATGGCGCCAATTATTGTAATCTCTGCAGCTAATTTTGCAGCAGCAATTCTGATTGAAAGCGGACTTAGTTTTTTAGGTATAGGTGCCCAACCTCCTATGTCAAGTTGGGGAGCAATGATTAAAGACCATTATAATTATATTATTTTAGGAAAACCTTATTTAGCATTAATTCCGGGATTGTGTATCATGATTCTGGTTATGGCTTTTATGTTAATTGGAAATGCCCTTAGAGACGCATTAGATGTGAAAAATTAGTTCGTCCAATGTGATAAATTCCTATCCGTTAATTCTTCTATTTTTTTTATGTCATTTGCAATGTTATGCCATATGAAAGCTTTGGTTTCAGTAGTGAGTTTTGGCTTCTGACTGATAAAATCACTATTGAAATAATTTTGTAGTACCAAAACTGCTTTTTTAATCTTATCAAATACCGTTTTAGGATTATCATATTTGTGATGTAAAACTCTTCTGTTAAAACTTTTGTTGCTGTTTAGTGATTTTAAATTCAACGAAATACGATTAATTTTTAAAAAATCAAAAGTGACGTTTAAAACCTCTTCCGGATTAGCAATAAAGTCTTCAAAAAAAAGAAGTAATACGTTTTTACGACCAAAATACTTTATATAAGGTTCAATTTGCATGGCATATCGTGCTGTATCCAAATAATGACGATTAGACATTAATGCTGTATTTATATCCTTAATCGGTTCATGACCTCGGTTATAAGAATGTATATAATGTGAGATAATACGATCTGTAGGATGTCTCATCATGTAGATGATTTTCATATTTGGATTGTAGTTGAAAATATCTTCATGAATATTTTTGTTGTAATGCGGAAATTTAGAATAGTTGGTAGAACCTTCGCCATACAACTTAGCAGTTTTTTTTTTAAATAAAGAATGATAACTGTCAATGGAGTCTCTCCAGTTTTCTTTGCAAAAAAACTCAGGTTCTTTCGGGTTACTGAAGCAAATTTCAGGATGTTGTGCTAAAGCATTACTTAAGCTTGTTGTTGCCGATTTTGCTGCTCCAATAAGTAAAAAATCTACAGTCATTTTGAAAGAGTTTAGCGCATCGCATTAATCTGATGATTGGTATCTTCGATAAATTGAAGAATGGCATCACGTCCAAAGCCTTTTGAAGATGAGCTTACAAAATATGGAGGTAATTCTTCCCATGTCTTTAAAAGTTCCTGACAATAATCTTCTACATGACGATCTATTGCTTTAGGTTTTAACTTATCTGCTTTCGTAAAAATAATTGAAAATGGTATTTCACTTATACCAAGATATTCCATGAATTCTAAATCAATTTTTTGAGGTTCATGTCTAATATCTACCAGAACAAATGCTGAAACTAATTGCGTTCTTTTTTCGAAATAATTAGTGATAAACTTCTGAAATTTCTTTTTAGCAGTTTTAGAAACTTTAGCATAACCATAACCTGGTAAGTCAACTAAAAACCAGTTTTTATTAATTAGAAAATGATTTATAAGTTGTGTTTTTCCTGGTCTTCCTGAAGTTTTAGCAAGGTTTTTATGGTTGGTCAACATATTGATTAAAGACGACTTTCCAACGTTACTTCTTCCAATAAATGCATATTCTGGTAAATAGTCTTTCGGACATTTATCTACGTCAGAATTACTTATTATAAATTCAGCAGTTTTAATAAGCATAACATGAGTTTTTCGCAAAAGCGATTGTTATTAGAGATTTCGTGATTTAAGCCACGAATGTAATAGATCATTAAACTGGTTTGGGTGTTCCATCATAGCTGCATGTCCGCATTTGTCAATCCAGAACAAATCAGAATCCGGTAAAAGTTCATTAAATTCTGTGGCAACTTCAGGAGGAGTAACTGTGTCATTTTTACCCCAAATAATACAAACTGGCAAATTCATTTTAGGTAAATCTTTAGCCATGTTATGACGTATGGCACTTTTTGCAATTGCAAGTGTTTTTATTAGCTTATTTCTGTCATTGACGGTTTCATAAACTTCATCTACAATCTCTTTAGTGGCTACTTCAGGGTCGTAAAACACTTCCTGTGCTTTTTTCTTAATCACTTCATAATCACCACGTTTTGTATACCCTCCACCCATTGCACTTTCATATAAACCTGAACTTCCTGTTATAATAAGCGCTTTTACTTTTTTAGGATATAATTTTGTATGATACAATCCTATGTGTCCGCCAAGAGAATTTCCTAATAAGATGACATCGTCAAACCCTTTGAATTCAATAAAATCATGAAGGTATTTTGCAAAACTTTTGACATTCGTTTTCAGTAAAGACATCGTGTAAATAGGAAGTTCTGGAATAAGAACTTTATACCCTTTTTCGCTAAAAAAAGTTGTAACAGCATCAAAATTGCTGAGTCCTCCCATTAGTCCGTGTAAGACAATAATTGGAGTGCCTTCACCAACTTCAATATATCTAAATTCTTTTTCCTTCTTTAAATGGTGCGCCATTAATTATAGGTCATTTGATCAAAAACAAATATAGGTATTTCAATTAAAACATTCCCATAATATTTCAATCGAACACAAATGAAAACTAATGAGATATTAACAATGCAGTAAAGCTGAATTATTTGTTTATAGCTGACTGATTTATAATTTTTTAAGCACTTTCAAGCCTCATGTATTTGTTGAAAAACAACAGTTCATCGAAAATTTATCAACAAAAGTGGAGTAATGTGGTAAAATGTGGGATAATTTTCAATATATTTGAATCTTAATCGTTAGTTGTAGTAAATCAATCAGTTTGAACCCATTAATCGGAACTTATGAATGCAAAGTAGATGCCAAAGGTAGGCTCATGCTTCCTGCTGCAATAAAAAAGCAGTTGCTTCCGGCTTTGCAGAATGGATTTGTTTTAAAGCGTGCTGTGTTTCAACCATGCCTTGAACTCTACCCGATGAGTGAATGGGAAACATTAATGCAAAAGGTGAATAAGCTGAATCGTTTCAAAAAGAAGAATAATGATTTCATTCGTCGCTTTACGGCAGGTTTGAAAATGATTGAGGTAGATGCTGCTGGCCGATTATTAATTCCAAAAGATTTAGTTGCTTTTTCAGGGATAACCAAAGACGTTGTGGTGTCTTCTGCAATTAACATTATTGAAATTTGGGATAAAGATAAGTACGAAAAGGCCATTGATGATGCTACTGGAGATTTTGCTGATTTAGCTGAAGAAGTGATGGGACAAGACGATGACGATGGAATATCATAACCCAGTTTTACTTAAAGAAACCGTTGATGGTTTAAATATTAAACCTGAAGGAGTTTATGTTGATGTCACCTTTGGTGGTGGTGGTCATAGTAAAGAAATTTTAAAACGATTAGGACCTAACGGAAGGTTGTTTGCTTTCGACCAGGATAAGGACGCGCTTGCAAATACAATTGATGATGCTCGTTTTACGCTTATCAATGAGAATTTTAGATATGTCAAGCGGTTTTTGAGGTTCTATGGTGCTAAAGAGGTTGATGGGATTCTTGCAGATTTTGGAGTGTCTTCTCATCAGTTTGATGTCGCTGAACGTGGATTTTCAACACGTTTTGAAGCCGATTTAGATATGAGAATGAATCAGGATAATGCTATTTCTGCCTATCACGTCGTAAATGAATATGATGAGGACCAATTAAGACAAATCCTGTTTCAGTATGGCGAATTAAGGCAAGCACCAGCTATGGCAAAAGTAATTGTTGAGGAAAGGAAAAATGGAATTATAAAAACAAGTGAACAATTAAAGACAGCTTTGAAGCGGTTTCTAAATCATAAAAAAGAAAATAAGGTGCTGGCTCAAATTTATCAGGCGATACGAATAGAGGTAAATCAGGAGATTGAAGCTTTGAAAGAATTTTTAATGCAAACACCAGAAGTTTTAGTGAAAGGCGGAAGATTGAGTTTAATCTCATACCATTCGCTTGAAGATAGACTTGTAAAACGTTTTATAAGAAATGGCATGTTTGAAGGAGAGCCTGAACGAGATGTCTTTGGAAACTTTGAAGTGCCATTAAAAAAAGTAGGCAATTTAATTGTTCCGGCTAAAGTTGAAATAGCCAGAAACAACAGAGCCAGAAGTGCAAAGCTTCGTATAGCTGAAAAGCTATAAATGTATTAAACAATCAATGTCTTCCATTTTGGAAGATGTCTCGAAGAGAACGATGGGATGAAAAAAAATATTTACGGCATTTTAAGAGGTAAATTTTTAGTGAGTGACGATTCCTTTAAAAACTGGAGAATTATCATTTTCATTTCTTTTTTAGCCATAGTAATGATTGCCAGTTCGCATAGTGCAGATCAAAAAGTGTATGAAATAGCACGACTTAAAAATGAAGTAAAAGAGTTAAGGTCTGCGTTTGTAGATGGCAGATCAAAATTGATGAGACTTAAAATGGAGTCATCAATCATAAAAAAAGTAGCAGATAAAGGAATCGTGATATCAGAGATTCCGCCAAAAAAAATAAAAGTAAAAACACAAGATTGAAAACGTGGCAACAACCGAAACTAACATATTAAACAGATTGTATTTCATAGCTGGATGTATGTTTGTCTTCGCTTTGGCTGTTGTATTCAAATTGTGTACGATTCAGTTTGTTCAAGGTGATGATTACAGAGCGCTGGCTGAAGAACGAACCGTAAAAAATCACGAAATTCAAGCCAACAGAGGTAATGTGTATTCTGCTGATGGCAGTTTGCTGGCTACTTCTATTCCTAAATATGATATCAGACTTGATGCCATTCAACCTAAACAGGCAACCTTCAACAAATACATAAAAGCGCTATCTGATTCACTGTCTAAGTACACTGGTAAACCTTCAAGTTTTCATCAGAATTCCATAACTAAAGCAAGAACTAATAAAAACAGGTACTTCCTTTTAGCTCGTAATATTAGCTATTCCGATTATATCAGATTAAGAAACTTTCCATTATTAGAACTTGTTGCCATTAAAGGCGGACTTATAGTTGAGCAAACAACTCGACGTGAACATCCAATGGGAGGAATTGCAGAGCGTACAATTGGTTATGAGCGTGTTGACGACGACGGCAATGTGACGCGACCTGGAATAGATGGTGCTTTTGGTGTAAAATACTTAAGAGGTGTTAATGGTTCCCGTCTGAAACAAAAAATTGGTAACGGTCAATGGAAACCCATCGTGGATTATAATCAGGTAGATCCTCAAGATGGTTATGACGTTTACACTACAATTGATGTAAATATTCAGGATATCGCTCATCATTCGTTGTTAGGACAGCTGGAACTTTATGAAGCTGAACATGGATGCGCTGTTGTTATGGATGTTAAGACTGGTGAAATTAAAGCGATTTCAAATTTAGGAAGAAGTAAAAACGGAAATTACTACGAACGACTAAATTATGCCGTAGGCGAAAGTCATGAACCTGGATCTACATTTAAAGTCATGGCATTTATAGCTGCTTTAGAAGATAAAGTTATTGATACTTCAACCATAGTAAATACATACCAAGGCTCTAAACGCTTTTATGGTCGAACGATTAGCGATTCAAAAGGTCATGGTGAAATTTCTGCGGCACGTGCGCTAGAAGTATCATCAAACATTGGTTTGGCTACAATTATTGACGACGCTTACTCTAAACAACCTAAAAAATTCATTAACAGATTGAAGGGTTGGAATCTCCATGAACCTTTGGGTGTATCAATCATAGGTGAAGGTATTCCAGATATTGCTGAACCTGGTAAAACCAACTGGAGTCGTAATGCTTTGCCGTCAATGGCTTATGGTTATAACCTTCGAATGACACCTTTGCAAACTTTGACGTTTTACAACGCTATCGCTAACAACGGCGAAATGGTAAAGCCAAGATTTATAAAAGCTGTTAAAGAGTTTGACAGAGAAGTTGAGGTTTTTGAGAAAGAGGTGCTTAATCAAAAAATATGTTCTGATAAAACCTTAGGAGAAATAAGAGATATTTTAAAAAACATAGTGGTTCGCGGAACAGGTTCCAGAATGTATTCAGAAAATTTCTCAATGGCAGGTAAAACCGGGACAGCAAGAACAGACTATAATGATTACGAAGAGTGGAGAAAAGATAGAAAGTATGTCTCCTCTTTTGCAGGTTACTTTCCAGCAGATAACCCAAAATATTCCTGCATTGTTGTGATTCATAAACCTAGTACTAAAGTTGGGTATTATGGTGCTGATGTATCTGGTCCTGTATTTAAAAGAATAGCACAAAAAATATATACCGAAACTCCTTTAATAGACGAAGTAGAGTCTCTGGAAGTTGTAAACACTGCAGTTGAAGAGTCTTTTGAAGACTACTACAATATTGCAAATACCTATAAGACTATTATGCCAAATGTTGTTGGTCTGCCAGCAATGGATGCCTTGGCATTATTAGAAAATATGGGATTAAAAGTAAAGTTTCAAGGTGCTGGTGTCGTGAAAAACCAATCCATCACTAAAGGTGTAAAAGTAAAACCAAATCAGATAGTTGAACTGGATATTTAATGGCTGAACTAAAAGACATATTATACAAGGTTAAAATCAATGCAGTTGTTGGAAGCACAAGCATTGATGTGAAAACCATTCAGTTTGATTCTCGGGCAGTATCAGATGGAGATGTTTTTGTAGCTGTTAAAGGGTCTACAGTTGATGGTCATGATTACATCGAAAAGGCATTAAGCAAAGGTGCAACAGCTGTTATTTGTGAAGCACTTCCAGATAATATGCAAAACGGCATTACCTATATAGAAGTTGAAGATACGAGTAGCGCATTGGCTTTCATGGCTTCTAATTATTATAACAATCCTTCTGGTAATTTAAGATTAGTTGGTATTACTGGTACTAATGGAAAAACAACAGTAACAACATTATTATATCAATTATTTAAAAAAGCAGGATATAAAGTAGGCTTATTATCAACTGTGAAAATCATGGTTGATAATACCGAATATAAAGCTACGCATACAACTCCGGATTCTTTAACCATTAATAAATATTTAAAGTTGATGAATGATGCTGGTGTGGAGTTTTGTTTTATGGAAGTAAGCTCACATGGTATTCATCAAAAGCGCTCGGAAGGATTACAGTTTGAAGGTGGTGTATTTACTAATTTATCTCACGATCATCTCGATTATCATGAAACGTTTGCTGAATACAGAGATGTGAAGAAATCATTTTTCGATCACTTGCCAAAACAGGTTTTCGCATTGGTGAATATTGATGATAAAAATGGCTTGGTAATGTTGCAAAATACTGAAGCTAAAAAATATACCTACGCATTAAAAACCTATGCAGATTACAAAGCTCAGGTTCTTGAAAATGAATTAAGCGGATTGTTGTTGAAGCTTAATGATAGTGAATTATGGACAAGACTTATAGGAACCTTTAACGCTTATAATGTTGCAGCTATTTATGGAGCTGCTGATTTGTTAGGTCTGGAAAAAGTCGAAATCCTCAGATTGATTAGTGAATTAGAAAGTGTAAGTGGTCGTTTTCAATATTTGATATCTGAAGAAAAAATCACTGCTATTGTTGATTATGCACACACACCAGATGCACTTAAAAATGTGCTTGAAACAATTAATAGCATTCGTACAAAAAATGAAGAGTTGATAACTGTCGTCGGCTGTGGTGGAGATAGAGATGCAACCAAACGTCCAAAAATGGGACATATCGCTTCGGCTTTGAGTACTAAGGTGATTTTTACCAGTGATAATCCCAGAAGCGAAATGCCAGAACAAATTATTGAAGATATAGAAAAAGGAGTTGAACCTCAAAATTTTAAGAAAGTAGTTTCAATAACCGATAGAAAGCAAGCGATAAAAACAGCTTGTCAAATGGCAAGCCCGAACGATATCATTTTAATAGCAGGAAAAGGTCATGAAACCTATCAGGAAATAAAAGGAGAGCGTTTTGATTTTGATGATTATCAAATCGTTCATGAATTTTTAAAACAATTACAAAAATAAACGCATAGTGTCACTCAGCAAGGCAAAGTGTAACACATGTAAAAAAGTGAATTAACCAATGTTATATTATCTATTCGAATATTTAGAACAACAGTATCAATTGCCAGGAGCAAGTGTGTTTCAGTTTATCACATTTAGGGCTGCCTTAGCAATTATTTTGTCGTTGTTGTTCTCTACCATCTTCGGAAAGAAAATCATTACATATTTACAAAAGCAACAAGTTGGTGAAACCGTCAGAGATTTAGGTTTGGCAGGTCAGGTTGAAAAAGCAGGAACGCCTACAATGGGAGGAATCATCATCATTATAGCCACATTGGTTCCTGTGCTTTTGCTTTCCAGATTAGATAATATATATGTGATCATGCTTATTATAACCACCATTTGGATGGGACTCATAGGCTTTATTGATGATTATATTAAAGTATTCAAAAAAGATAAAGAAGGTTTAAAAGGACGATTTAAAGTTTTAGGTCAGGTAGGTTTAGGAATTTTCGTTGGAGCGATTATGTATTTCCATCCTGGAGTTACCATTAAGCAAGAAAAAATTAATCCTGATTTCTCCAATGAATTAATTACTCAAAATTCTCCGGGAGAGTTTTTTGCTGAAGAAAATAGATCGTTAAAAACAACCATTCCGTTTGTAAAAGACAATGAATTCGATTATGCAACATTGGTATCATGGCTGGGAGATGGTTATAAAAATTATGCCTGGTTGGTATTTATTCCTATTGTAATTTTTATCGTAACAGCCGTTTCAAATGGTGCAAATCTTACCGATGGTATCGATGGTCTGGCAGCAGGTAGTTCTGCAATAATTGTATTTGCATTGGCTGTTTTCGCTTTTATATCAGGAAACATTGTGTTTTCCGATTACCTCAATGTGATGTTTATTCCAAGATTAGGAGAACTCGTGGTGTTTATTGCAGCATTTGTCGGAGCACTCATTGGGTTCTTGTGGTATAATACATATCCAGCTCAGGTATTTATGGGAGACACTGGAAGCTTAACTATTGGAGGAATTATAGCTGTAATTGCTATTGCAGTTCGAAAGGAATTGCTCATACCTCTGCTTTGCGGAATTTTCTTCGCAGAATCCTTATCTGTGATTTTGCAGGTCAGTTGGTTCAAATATACGAGGAAGAAATATGGTGAAGGGCGTCGCATATTTAAAATGTCACCTCTACATCACCATTATCAGAAGTCAGGATATCATGAAAGTAAAATAGTAACCAGGTTTTGGATTGTTGGAATTTTTCTGGCAATACTCTCCATAGTTACTCTCAAATTAAGATAAATGTTGTCATTCCGTACTTGATGCGGAATCCAATAGAAAGTTAATAGATTCTGTATCATAACGCAGAATGACACCATAAATGAAGAAAGAAAAATTAGTCATACTTGGAGGAGGAGAAAGTGGTGTTGGTACAGCGCTTTTAGGAAAAGATAAAGGCTATGACGTTTTTGTTTCAGACAAAGGAATCATAAAAGAAAAGTACAAAGAAGTTCTTATACATAATGCGATTGAATTTGAAGATGGTCAGCATACAGATGCAAACATTCTAAATGCAGATGTAGTAATGAAAAGTCCAGGTATTCCTGATAAAGCACAACTAATTAAAGACATTAGAGCAAAAGGAATTAAGGTCGTTTCTGAAATAGAATTTGCATCAAATTTTACAGATGCCACTTTGGTAGCAATTACAGGTAGTAATGGTAAAACTACTACTGCTAGTTTGACGTATCATCTGTTAAAACAAGAATTAAGTGTTGGGTTAGCTGGTAATATTGGTGATAGTTTCGCTAAACAAATATTAGAAAAAAATTATCCAAACTATGTGCTTGAAGTCAGCAGTTTTCAGTTGGATGACATCGAAACGTTTCAACCAAAAATTGCCGTTTTACTAAACATCACACCAGACCATTTAGATCGATATGATTACGTTTTTGAAAATTATATCGCTTCAAAGTTCAAGATAGCTGAAAACCAGACAAATGAAGATTATTTCATTTACGATGCTGATGATAAGGTCATCGCATCCTGGTTACAGCAACATCCTGTTCAATCCACATTATTGCCATTTTCAATGACAAAAAAAATTGAAAATGGCGCGTATTTAGATCAAAACAATATAAAAATAACAATAGATAACAACCAGATAATTATGCCAACAGCAAATTTAGCATTAGAAGGAAAACACAACATTAAAAACGCAATGGCTGCTTCAACAGTAGCGCACTTATTAAAAATAAGAAAGCAAACCATTCGAGAAAGTTTAGAAAATTTTCAAGGCGTAGAGCATCGCCTGGAGCATGTGCTTAAAATTAATAAAGTACAATACATTAATGACTCAAAAGCTACAAATGTGAATGCCACATATTATGCTTTGGAGAGTATGGATGCTCCAACCGTATGGATTGTTGGCGGACAAGATAAAGGGAATGATTATCAGGAATTATTTCAGTTTGTAAATGAAAAAGTAAAAGCTATCATTTGCTTAGGAGTAGATAATGAAAAGCTTATGAAGAATTTTGGAAATATGGTCGATATCATTGTTGAAACTCAATACATGAGTGAAGCTGTAAAAATCGCTTATAAAATTGCTGAAGCTGGTGAAAACGTATTGTTGTCACCTGCATGTGCAAGTTTTGATTTGTTCGAAAACTATGAAGATAGAGGTCGCCAATTTAAAAACGCAGTTAGAAATTTATAAAATCCCATCTTAATCTTCCCAAGGGGAAGAAACTGATGAGGAAAACCTTAATAAAATTAAATAACTCTTCCCTACGGGAAGATGTCGCAGAGCGACAGATGGGATGCAAACACTATTTAAAAACATAAAAGGAGATCGATTAATTTGGGCAATTGCTGCGTTACTGGCAATTTTCTCATTCCTTCCTGTGTATAGTGCAGCAAGTAATCTAGCTTATGTTGGAGGTTCAGGGAATACTTTCGGATTTTTCATCAAACATTTCATGCATCTCTTTTTAGGGTTTGCAATTATGTATGGTGTTCATAAAATTCCGTATCGTTATTTCAGAGGATTGTCAATGGTCATGATTCCAATAGTCTTGGTGTTGCTTATTGTGACAATGCTTCAGGGAACAACTATTGACGGAGCCAATGCAAGCCGATGGATTCAAATACCGTTCGTGGGTATGTCATTCCAAACGTCAACCCTTGCAGCTGTTGTGTTAATGGTTTATGTAGCACGATATTTATCTAAAATTCAAGATCGTAATGTATCTTTTAAAGAAACCTTATTACCGCTTTGGACACCTGTGTTTTTTGTGCTGATACTTATTTTACCTGCTAATTTTTCCACAACAGCGATTATGTTCCTAATGGTAATGATGTTAGCGTTTATTGGAGGCTATCCTATTAAATATCTAGCAGTGATTATAGGAACAGGAATCATTGCACTGTCGCTTTTTATATTGGTGGCAAAAGCTTTTCCTGATGCCATGCCAAATCGTGTCGATACCTGGATGAGCCGAATTGAAAATTTTTCAAACGGAGAAGATACGGAAGCTGATTATCAAATTGAAAAAGCTAAAATAGCGATTGCCTCTGGCGGAATTCAAGGTGTAGGACCAGGAAAAAGTGTGCAAAAGAACTTTTTACCACAATCCTCATCAGATTTTATTTTCGCCATTATTATTGAAGAATACGGATTAATTGGTGGCCTGTTTTTACTCGTGATGTATTCCTGGTTATTGTTTAGAATAGTCATCGTATCTCAAAAATCTGATACCGTTTTTGGGAAATTATTAGTCTTGGGTGTCGGACTGCCAATCGTTTTTCAGGCTCTGATAAACATGGCTGTTGCAGTTGAGTTATTTCCGGTTACCGGACAAACATTACCACTAATTAGTAGTGGAGGAACATCAATCTGGATGACTTGCCTGGCTATCGGAATTGTATTAAGTGTAAGTGCAAAACGTGAAGAAATAAAAGAACAAGAAATTAATGAAGATAATCCACTTGAAATATTAAGTGAAACTATTTAATGAGTAACTATAAAATCATATTGTCTGGAGGAGGAACAGGAGGTCATATCTATCCTGCGATTGCTATTGCAAATGAATTGAAATCTCGTTTTCCAGATGCAGAGTTTTTATTTGTTGGAGCTTCCGATCGTATGGAAATGGAAAAAGTGCCTCAGGCTGGTTATAAAATTGAAGGCTTATGGATTTCCGGACTTCAGCGTAAGCTGACTTTGAAAAATTTGATGTTCCCATTCAAATTAATAGCAAGCTTATTAAAATCAAGAAAAATCATCAATACATTTAAACCTGATGTCGCCATCGGAACAGGAGGTTTTGCAAGTGGACCATTATTGAAAGTAGCATCTTCAAAAGGAATTCCCAGTTTAATTCAGGAGCAAAATTCATATCCTGGAATTACGAATAAACTTTTGGGTAAAACAGTAAATACCATTTGTGTGGCTTATGAAGGCTTAGAAAAATTCTTTCCAAAAGAAAAAATCATACTAACAGGAAACCCGATTCGTAAAGATTTGTTGGATGTTGAACACAAGCATATACAGGGAAAAGACGCATTTACATTAATTCATAGCAAGCATACACTTCTGGTTTTAGGCGGAAGTTTAGGTGCGAGACGAATCAATGAACTCATAGAAAGTAAGCTGGACTATTTTAAGTCACTTAATGTGCAGTTGATTTGGCAGTGTGGTAAGTTATACTATCAACATTATAAGCAGTACAACAAATTAGATCACATTCAGGTGCATGCCTTTTTAAACACTATGGATATGGCTTATGCAGCTGCAGATATTATTATTTCGAGAGCTGGAGCAAGTTCTGTATCTGAACTTTGTGTCGTTGGAAAGCCGGTTATTTTTATTCCGTCGCCTAATGTAGCTGAAGATCATCAAACTAAAAATGCAAAGGCTGTTGCTGATAAGGATGCAGCTGTTTTGATTAAAGAAAGTGATTTAGATGGTCAATTTGAAAATGTGTTTTCAGAATTGCTGAATTCCAGAGAAAAAAGAGAGGTTTTAAGTAAAAATATTAAAGGATTGGCATTAGTAAATGCCACAAATGATATAGCAGACGAAGTGGAAAAGCTTCTGAATAAGAATAAAAATTAAAACTATGTGTCATTCCGCACTTGATGTGGAATCCATAAAGAAAAATAAATAATAAGCTTTGCTTTAGCAGAAATAAGAAATGAATTTGAACCAGATAAATAACGTTTATTTTATAGGCATTGGAGGCATTGGCATGAGTGCCTTAGCACGTTATTTTGTGGCGAATGATATGAACGTTGCTGGTTATGACAAAACCAAAACGGATATCACAGTAGTTCTTGAAGATTTAGGAATTTCTATTCATTTTGAAGATAATATCAGTCTAATCGAAGCTCCTTTTTTAAGTAAAGAACATACACTTGTCGTTTACACACCTGCAATTCCAAAAGATCATAGCGAATTAAATTATTTCATGTCGAATGACTTTAAGGTTTTAAAGCGTTCGACTGTTTTAGGTGAAATTACAAAACAAACATTTTGCATGGCTGTTGCAGGAACTCATGGTAAAACAACTACGACAAGTATTTTGGGTCATTTGCTCAATGCCTGTAATGTTAAAGTAACGGCATTTTTAGGCGGAATTAGCGAAAATTACAACTCTAATCTTATTCTGAATGGAACTGATGTAACCGTTGTTGAAGCCGACGAATTTGATCGTTCGTTTTTAACACTTTCACCAGATTTTGCCTGCATCACTTCAATGGATGCAGATCACTTAGATATTTATGGTGATGCTTCAGAATTGGTAAAATCCTTTGAGGATTTTTCAAAAAAAATAAAACCAAACGGAAAATTATTCGTGAAAAACGGATTGCCAGTAAAAGGGATTACTTATGGCATCGAAGACGATTCAGATTATTCCGTTCAAAACATAAAAATAGTAAATGGTAGCTATGTATTTGATGTTAAAACACCAAATGCACTACTCGAAGATTTTAAATTTAGCCTACCTGGTAGACACAATCTGTCGAATGCTTTAATTGCCTTGGCGATGACTGTAGAATACGGAATCCCTAAACCACAGCTCGCCAAAGCGTTAGCATCGTACAAAGGTGTGAAACGCAGATTTACCTATCAGATTAAAAGCGAAAATTTAGTGTTTATTGATGATTATGCACATCATCCTGAAGAGATCAATGCGGTACATCAGGCGGTTAGAGAAATGTATCCAGGTAAAAAAGTACTTGCTATTTTTCAGCCACATTTATTCAGTAGAACTAAAGATTTTGGAGATGATTTTGCCAAAAGTTTATCTCGCTTTGATGAGATCGTTTTGTTGGATATATATCCTGCCAGAGAGTTACCAATTGAAGGAATCACTTCAGAATGGTTACTAAATAAGATTGATAATACAAACAAGTCATTAATTCAGAAATCAGAATTAATTCAACATATAAAAGCATCTTCAGCACATGTCGTATTAACTATAGGAGCTGGAGATATTGGAGAAGAAGTTAAACATATTAAAGAAGCATTAAGCGTTGCGAGTTAATTATAATTACATAAAGGTCTTTTTATTGGTGCTGCTTGTTGGGTTCTTATTCGCATTTTCATCGATTAGAAATTCAAGCCGAACCGTAAGTGCTCCGATGATTCAATTTGTGGGAAGTGATAATCTGTTTGTAACTCATGAGACTGTTAGTAAATTGTTAATACAAAATCAGGAGAGTGTTACGAATAAGCCTAAAGATATTATAGATTTGAACGCGTTGGAAACTGCCCTGAACTCCAACCCAATGATTAAGAAAGCGCAAGTGTTTATGAGTGTTGATGGCTCAATCACTGCAAGTATTGAACAAAAAAAACCTATAGCAAGAGTAAGTACAAATGCGTCCTATTACATCGATGATCAAGGATCTTATATGCCTTTATCAACAAATTACACAGCACGTGTACCTTTAGTAACAGGAGCAATTGAAAAAAATAACTTGTCAAATGTATTCACCGTAGCCCAAAAAGTTAAAGTGGATGAGTTTTTAAAAAAACATGTGGTTGAAATTCATCAAAATGAAGATCAGTCCATCGATTTAAGATTACGTAATGCCGATTTTAAAGTCCATTTAGGAAGTTTAAATCTGCTAGATAAAAAAATAAATAATCTTAAGGCGTTTTATTTAAAAGCAATGAAAGACAAAATGTTAGACAATTATAGCGTAGTGAATTTAAAGTTTGATAAGCAAGTTATTTGCACCAAAAAATAAGTAATGGAGAATAGTAAAATTTCAGTAGGATTAGACATCGGAACCACAAAAATTGTGGCAATGATTGGTCGTAAGAACGAATATGGGAAGGCAGAAATTTTGGGTATTGGTAAGTCCAAAAGCTTAGGTGTACACAGAGGTGTCGTTAATAATATTACACAAACCATACAATCCATTCAGCAAGCAGTACAAGAAGCAGAAGCTGAGGCTGGATTAAAAATAGAAGATGTAACCGTTGGCATCGCTGGTCAGCACATCAGAAGTTTACAACATAGTGACTATATCACCAGAGCTAATTCTGAATTAGTAATTGATGAAGATGATATTGACAGGTTAATTAACCAAGTACATAAACTGGTTATGTTGCCTGGTGAAGAAATCATTCACGTGTTACCACAAGAATATAAAATTGATGGTCAGCCAGAAATCAAAGAACCTATAGGAATGTATGGCGGACGATTAGAAGCAAATTTTCATGTGGTTGTCGGACAGGTGTCGTCCATCAGAAATATTGGTCGCTGTGTTAAAAGTTCAGGTTTAGAGCTTGAAGGCATCACCTTAGAGCCTCTAGCATCAGCAAATGCAGTATTGAGTCAGGAAGAAAAAGAAGCAGGTGTTGCTTTAATTGATATAGGTGGAGGAACAACCGATTTGGCTGTCTTTAAAGATGGAATTATTCGTCATACAGCAGTGATTCCTTTTGGAGGAAATGTGGTTACTGAAGATATTAAAGAAGGATGTTCAATCATTGAAAAACAGGCAGAATTACTAAAGGTAAAATTTGGTTCAGCCTGGCCAGGAGAAAATAAAGACAATGAAATTGTGTCAATTCCCGGATTACGTGGTCGTGAGCCTAAAGAAATCACGTTGAAAAACTTGTCCAAAATTATACACGCAAGGGTTGTGGAAATTGTTGAGCAGGTTTATGTGGAGATCAAGAATTATGGTCACGAAGAACAAAAGAAGAAATTAATTGCAGGTATTGTATTAACAGGAGGAGGAAGCCAGTTAAAACACTTAAAGCAATTGGTTGAATACATAACAGGAATGGATACCAGAATAGGTTATCCTAATGAGCATTTAGCAGGAAATAGTGATGATGATATCGCTAGTCCGTTATTTGCAACAGCTGTTGGATTGGTAATGGATGGTTTAAAACGCCAGGAACGCAAACGTGTTGAAAAGGAAGTTGAAGAATTGGAGCTCGCTAGTGAAGAGCATTCTGAAGAATCGACAACTCAAGAAGAACACATTCCACAGCCAAAGAAAGAGCGTAAATCGTTCTTAGATAAATTAACTGAGCGTGTCAAAGATTTTTTAGATAACGCTGAGTAAAGAGAATTAAATCTATTGAATAAAACATATTAAGTACAAAACAACAACCAGTAAAAAGAATATTTATGAGCAACAACATTGAATTAGGCGATATTGCATTCGATTTACCAAAAAACCAATCAAACGTCATCAAAGTGATTGGAGTTGGTGGAGGAGGAAGTAATGCCATTAATCACATGTTTCAACAAGGGATTAAAGGTGTTGACTTCGTGATTTGTAATACTGATGCCCAAGCACTACAAAATAGTGGAGTCCCAAACAAGATCCAATTAGGAGTTAATCTAACCGAAGGTTTAGGAGCAGGAGCAAATCCTGATGTAGGAGAACAAGCAGCCGTTGAAAGTCTTGAAGATTTAAGGCGTATGTTAGGTACAAATACAAAAATGGTTTTCATCACTGCAGGAATGGGTGGAGGTACAGGAACTGGAGCTGCACCAATCATTGCAAAACTTTCTAAAGAGATGGATATCCTAACGGTTGGTATTGTAACCATGCCATTTCAGTTTGAAGGTAAAACAAGAAATGAACAAGCGCAAAAAGGTATTGAAACCCTTCGTGGGCATGTCGATTCTTTAGTGGTCATAAACAATAATAAACTTCGTGAAGTTTATGGTAACTTAGGCTTTAAAGCTGGGTTCTCTAAAGCAGATGAGGTACTTTCAACTGCGTCACGTGGTATTGCCGAAGTGATTACGCATCATTATACTCAAAATATTGATTTACGTGATGCTAAAACAGTATTGAGTAATAGTGGAACTGCCATTATGGGATCTTCAACAGCTTCGGGTAAAACCAGAGCTCAGGAAGCCATTATGAAAGCACTAGACTCACCATTATTAAATGACAATAAAATTACCGGAGCTAAAAACGTATTGTTGCTTATCGTTTCTGGTTCTCAGGAAATTACTATTGATGAAATAGGAGAAATAAATGACCATATTCAAAACGAAGCCGGTCATGGTGCAAATATTATTATGGGTGTTGGTGAAGATGACTCTTTAGAGGAGTCTATTTCTGTGACAATTATCGCTACTGGTTTCGATATAGATCAACAACACGAGATTTCTAATACAGAACAAACTAAAGTTATTCATGCCTTGGAAGATGACAGAAATGATGTGCATGTAAAGGAAAGTGATCCGGCAATCATTACACCAGATATCGTTCTTGAAAACGATGAGGAAGCTAAAGACGTCGTCGTGCATACGCTTATGGATGAAGACGATACGGAAGCTGTAGTTGAAAATTTTGAAACAGATTTAATTACGACGACTGATATTATCAGAAATATGAATGTGGTATATGATGAAGTTTTAGATCATAAGACCAATGAAGAGGACTTCATTATTACTCCTGTTCAGGAAGTGAAAGAAGAAAACATTGAAGAAGTTGAAGAAGAACAAATTACATTAACGTTTGATTTGCCATTATCTTTCGGTAAGGAAGAAGATGAAACTCCTGAAGTTGATGAAAAAACTGTGTTTGAATTAGAAGAAGAGGTTAAAGATTTAGATGTGAAAGATCACATTGAAATCGTTCCTGTTACAGAAGCAAATGAAGAAGGAGAAAAGCGATATGCACTTGACGATTTTATGACCTACGAATCTTCTCTTAATGAAGAGACTAAAACGAAAGTTCAGCCAGAAGTTGAGAGCGATATCGTTTTTGAAAAAAAGACCATTGAATCTGAAGCTGCTGAAGAGGATGTAAAAGAAGAAATTGATCCGATGAACAGTCCGATTTCAGAATTACTTAAGGAGAGAGCTGATGAGCGAAGACGTAAGATGAAGGATTTTAATTATAAATTCAATACAGCAAAAATAGACGATATTGAAAAAGAACCTGCATATAAAAGGCAAGGTGTGAATTTGGAAGAATCTCAACATTCTTCAGATACCAAGGCTTCAAGAACTTCGGTTACTACTGATGATAACGACGATATTCAATTAAGAAGCAATAATTCATTTTTACACGACAACGTAGATTAATAGCAAATTTAGTTTAGTGTTTCACACTTTGTTAAACCCGAAACGTTGAAATAAATGTTTCGGGTTTTTTTATGCTTTAATATAATAAGTCGATAAAATAACATTTAGTTTTTCACTATCTTCGCATTTCAAATTAAATTAAGTAATATGAGCTTACAACAAGATATTATGACTGCTATGAAAGCAGCAATGAAAGAGAAAGATCAAATGGCTTTAGCAGCTTTAAGAGCTGTTAAATCTGAACTTTTATTAGCTCAAACTTCAGGTACAGGAGAAAGCATTTCAAAAGATGAGGAAATAAGAATATTGTCTAAATTAGTGAAGCAACGTAAAGATAGCGCTACAATTTTTTCTGAACAGAATCGCAATGATTTAGCTGAACCTGAATTAGCTCAAGCTGAAATTATAGCTCAATTTTTACCAGCCCAACTCAGTGAAGAAGACATTGAAAAAGTAGTTGTAGATACCATTGAAAACGTAGGAGCAGAAGGTATGAAAGATATGGGTAAAGTCATGGGAATTGTCAATAAGAAATTAGCTGGACAAGCTGATGGTAAAACCATTTCGACCATTGTAAAAGCTAAATTAGTATAGTATAATAATGTTTGATGTTACCGTGAGCGCAAGTCGAAAGGTAACATTATAAATGGCCTCGTAGTTCAACTGGATAGAATATCAGATTTCGGCTCTGAGGGTTGGAGGTTCGAATCCTCTCGAGGTCACAAATTAGAAGAAAACTTTTGTATTAAATTAATTAAGCTTGATTTTATATACAGAAGTTTTCTGTTATCAAAGTTTAACTTCTGGGAAAAGCTAAAGAAGTGAGTTAATCTAAGGATTTATATAGATTAAGCACTTTAGTATTTCAATCAATTCTATAATTATTGTATCAGCATCAAAATCTTCAGATAGTAATGATTTTGTGTGTCATTTAATTTGTAATGCAGACAAGCAAGTAGTAGTTTTTACTATATTTATGACATGCTAAATGCCTCAATATTCATTCTTCAAAAGTATCCGGAAGACCCAACAATTTTTCGTTGGGTAGTTTTATTTTTAGCCAGTGTTCTTACCTTAGGTACTGTTCTTTTAATACTAAACAGACTATTTTATTTCTTTGAGATGGCTTATGTTGAGTATTTCAGGAAACAGTTATTTTACAATCATATCTATATTTACAAAAAAAAATTAAAGCCTGAATATAATCGCTACTTAAAGGAGAATTTTAGATTCTAAGATAGGTTATCACATAGACAAAAAAATCATTTTGAACATCGAGTATCTAAACTTTTGAAAGATAAAGAGTTTATTGGTAAAGATATTGACGTTACAGATGAGATGAAGATTATTATTGTTGCTACGCAAACGAAACTTACATTCGGATTAAGAGATTATAGAATAGGAACCGTTGAACGGATTATCTTTTATCCCACTGAATTTTATTCACGAACAAATAAGGCTTATCACAAAGGAGAGTTTAACTTAGGCTATAAGGCTCTGGTATTCTCATGGAAAGATATTTTACATGGCTATAAGGTACACAATGATAATATCAATTTAGCAGTACATGAGTTTATACATGCTATTCATTTCTACTACTTAAGTGCCAGAAGACGAAGTACAAGTGCTGCAATTTTTATAGACTCCTATATTGAGTTAACAGATGCATTAGATCAGAATATTGCCTTAAAAAACAAGCTGATAAGTTCTAAATACTTAAGAGATTATGCTTATACTAATCAATTTGAGTTTTTAGCCGTTATTATTGAAACGTTTATTGAAACACCACAAGAATTTAAATCCCAATTTCCTGAGATTTATATGAAAGTGAAAGGAATGCTGAATTTCAATTTTTCAGGATATTAAGACGTTGCTTAAAGTTTAAAAACGGCTTGTAGCATGTATTGAAAGTGGTTGTTGTCAAATTGTCTGTCTTTTGCATTAACAGCAAATTTTGCAACACCTTGAAGTCGTATTCCAATGTTATCTGAAACCCATACTGTACCACCAAAAGCTAAGTTACCTGAAGAATTAAGTTCGTTAACAGAAAAAATACCAAATCCAGCACCAGCGTAAAGGTCTAACCAATCAGCAGTAAACAGGACATCAGAGAAGTAATATTTAATGTAAGTATTAGTAGATATATATGTATAATCTTCTTTTAAGATACCTCCATCGATTTCACTATTAACCTCGTAACCGTTGATAGATAAATCTTGTTCAATTGCAAAATATTTTGACCACTTATGTTCAATTGCCAAAGCAAACGGATTTTTAAACTGAAATTCATCCAAACGAGCAAAAGGTTGTCTGGTTCCTAAGCTTCCAACGGCATTAACACCAACACTAAGTTTCCATGGTGCATTTATAAAGTCGCTCTCAGATGTAGTATCATATTCGGTGTTTGATGTCGTTTGTGAGTGACTATCAAAAGTAAATAACGATACTAATATTAATAATAGAACTAAATTTCTCATAGTAACAAAATAAGTTAATTCAAATATATGCTTTCAGCACTAATTTACAAAGAAACAGTAAACATATTACATTTAAAAATAATGGTTTAAGAATTTTTGTGCGCTAACAGTCTAAATTGCCCTCTTATACGCTTTAATAATGTCTTTTCTGTAACTTTTACTACTTATAAAAAACCATATTCTTGTTGTGAATATAGCCTTTAAAAATATTATGTTTTCTATAAAATAGTCAATAGTTTTTCTTAACCAGGTATATTTTAATTTTAATAAAAAGAGTCTGTTAATAAAGATATTAGATTTAAATGTATTAAAATCTGAAAAGAAAATTTTAGCTATCGAGAAATAGTTTTTGAAATAAGAAGGTTTGAATCTGTCATCAAAATTGTAGTTGTATTTTTGATTTAAAATAAGCAAATCATAGATAGATTTGAAACTAATTCTACTGTATACATAACCTGAATCGTTCGCTTGAAAGTTTAATATAGAATGAAATAACAAATGTTCATTTGATGGAACGTAAATATCTTGCACAGCTTCCTTAGTCTTCAGTATACCTTTTACATGTAATACATCGTTATAAGATTTTATCACCAATTTTTTATGAATTTCAACTGCTGCTAATTTAGAATCAGATTGCAACCTCGGTAAGTGTTTGTGATCAAAGTATTTAGCGCTAATTCCTTGAGCTGTACCTTTATAATTATTGTTTAAGAGAATTTGGTAGCTGGTTTCAATTTGAGATTCATCAACTAAGATATCAATATCTCCTAACATGCGTTCACCAAAATCTTCAAAGTGTTCTTTTACCAAAAACGCAGCACCTTTCAAAAACACATAATTTATTTTGTGGTCGTTAAAGAGGGTTGCTATACATTCAATTTCCTTTAATAAAGTCAGATTTCGATTTCTGTTAATTGTCGTAATCTCTTCTAAATATAATGCTAAATCTTCAGGAATAAAATCAACTAAATTCTTTTGCTTTAATCTACAATAACAAGTCGTTAAAACTAAATAATCACTGGCAATAAAAACAAATTGTTCCCAGTCAATAGAGTGGGATGTCATCTTTTGTTTTAAAGCATCTACAGAGTTTTCAAAACTCAATATATCAGCAATTACTTGAAGTGTAAATTTGTATGAATTTTTTTGTGAAGACAATGGTTTGAATTAAGTACTTAAATGTAAGTAAATAATTTATGATTCTTCAAATAGATCTTTAAATTTTGAAATAGCAAAGTCGTTATTGCTATAATTTAATTGATAACAATCGACGTTTTTAAACCAATTGATAAACTGTAATGCATGAGATTCTTTGGGAGATACCCATGAATCAGGTATTAAGGTCTCTAAAACTTTATCTGGAGAAACCTGTTTTAAATTGTCTTTTTTTGTAGAATCATATTTTACATATACAATTTTAGTGCAAGGGAAACTTGCAGCTTGACTTTCATAACTTAAACTTGGAGGAACGTATTTAATATTTACTTTTTTTGGACCATTGGTATAAGTTTTCAAAGCATCGATTTCGTTCAAATAAGGCTTTAATGCTTTAAAAGCACCTTTTTTAATAGACGTTGCAGCCGGATAGCGAAACAACTCTAAGTTGTGCGCATAAAGAGGAGTGAAGTCATCACAAAGAATATCAAATCCATGAGCCATTAATAATACAGATAGTGTGCTTTTACCATTTCCAGAATCTCCAATAATCATGATGGCATCTTTTCCGTTTGAAATGGTTGATGCATGAAATGTGGCTATCCAGTCATCAATGTGTTTATCATGTATAGCATTAGTAAGTTCTAAAGCAAATTTACCTTGAAGAAAATGGAAAGCTTGTGTTTTAAAGCTCCCTACAGATACTCCATTTTTAAAAAGATGTAAATCATCTTTTATTTTAAAAACATTAAATAACACATGGTGTTGTGACTTGTTTTTTTCAGAATGATGTGCAATTTGCGGATGAATTAAGCTCTTAATAACATCGGATTCATATCTTATGCATATAATTTTATCACTGAAATTATAAGATTCTTCAATATAAGAAGAAGGGGCTTCAATTGAAGTCTTGTTGATGATATTCTGATTGTTGTTCTTGACATTTACATCTGTCAAAAACACAGTTAAATCATCAAAAAGTTGAGCAGCCTCTTTATTATCAATTTTATAATTATTTGAGGTGTTTACAACAAATGAATCCCGACTTTCGTCAGGATTCATGTATAGTTCTATAAGTTCTCTATTAATTTTTGATGTGACTACATATTTGTTTGATTTATCAAACCAAAGTAAAACAGTATCATCATTAATATCATGAATTAACTTTGGAGCCAGATTTGTTTTCAAATCAAAAAATATAGATTTAATCGAAAGGGTTTCCTCCTGGATCAGGTGGTGATGAAGCTTGTGCTTGCTTAGGATTTAAAATAATGAACGTACCAATAGCTGTTAAAGCAGCATATTTGCTCATTTTTTTTATGGCCTCCTTACGAGTGATTTGATTTTGCGAATTAATTTTTTTCATATTGTTGTTATGATAAAGGCCAAAAATAATAAAATTATTTTAATGTTATTAATTTTTGACCTTTAATTTTTAAAAATTAGTCTATTATAACTTTCTTAGTTTTCTCTTGGCTATTATTTTGTACAGTTACAATATAAACACCAGAGTTAATACTTGATACATCAATACGGTTTTGTAATAATGCGCTATCAAGTGTTGTACTCAGAACTAATCTACCTTGAATATCATATAGATTAAGTTTAGTATTATTATTTAATAATTGTCCACTAACTATAAGTTCATCCGAAGCTCTTAAAGTAAAGATATCTAACAAGTCAAGATCGTTGTCTATTGTTGATAAAGCATCTTCAGAAGTTCTAAGGTAGAAACGTCCAGTTCCAGATAATTCTGTTCCAGGAGTAATTACATAGTTAGAATCATTTAATAACGTTAACGTGTTAGCAACAACATCTTCAAGATATACATTAACAGAAGCTGGTAATGTCATATCATCAATACTAAATGTTAATTGCTCACCTTGATTTGCATGAACTCCTAATGGAATAACAACACCTGAAAGATCAGCTGTATTAATAGCTTGTATTGCCATAGCCTCACCTGTATTATCTTGAGCTATGTGAGAATATAAAGCAAATTCAGGAGTTGTTCCACCCCAAAGAGTTGCATCATATCCCAGATCAAATCCAAGACTAGCGTTATTATTGAAATAAATGTCAGTACCAAATGAATTATTTGCAGTACTCGCTTTTAATTTCACATAGGTTAATTCTGCATTACGTCCAACAATAAAG
>JAAEZL010000007.1:0-6026 GCA_018222875.1 Algicola sp. | reverse complement strand
AACCAGTTCTTCTCATAGAAGCTGTGAACTCTAAATCGTAGAGATCATCGTTAGTTGCGTCAGCACTTACAAAGAATCCTTGACCAGGAGCAATTAACGTACTAGCTGTAGTTGTAGCTAAGTTATAAATTGTCCAACCATTAATTGCACTTCCATCATATCCGTAAATAGCGGCAGAAGTAGCATCAAATAACTGGAAGTTAGCAACACCTCCAACATCATGTAAAAGGAAATCTTGTACATTCAGATACGAAGGATAAGGGTTACCCACTAAGTTCCATTCTGGTCTAGTTGAAGATTGTCCTTCAGTATTAATGATATCATTAGTTACAGTGCCATTTTCAGCAGTACCTTGGAACGTTAGAGTACTATTATCACTGGTTGCAGCTCTGTATCCAACACCAGCATCAAGAGTTGCTGTTTCAGTATTAGAATACGTAACAAATGTACCTCCAGTTTTTTCAAAAGGTCCAAATAAGTATAACGTACCTAAACCGTTATCAAACAGATTAGGGTTGTTACCTGCAAATGTATTAAATGCTTGACCAGTTAATGGTGCAGACACTAAATCGTTGCTTCCGGTTGAACCAGAACCATTGATATTCACATGGCGTTCATAACTAATACCACCATTTACTGCACCATCAAGAATTAAACTTGAGTAGTTTGTAGATGTTGATTCTAATAAGAATCCTGCAGCAGTTGTAACTGATGCTCCACTAGGTACAGTTACTCCACCACCAGGTCTTACTGTAAATGAGTTACAATCTGTGTCACCAGTCATACCAGCATTTCCGTTTACAACAACAATGTCATTAGGAACTGTTGTCCCTGTAGGGTCACTTGGAATCCAACCACCATCTATGTAAACATAAGAAGGATCTCCTGTACATGTAATATCCATTTGGAATAAACCAGTATCACCAGAGTTATATCCTTCTACTGAAATCCAGTATTGTGTACCAGCTTCAGCAGTAAATGTAACTTCTGCCAAGTATTCTGGAGCTCCAGACTCATCGTAACCTGATGCTACATAAGTAAGGTTTCCTGATGAACCTGTGAATATTAAGATTTCAGTATCAAAATTTGATCCAGCATTAATCGTGCTGAGTGTTACATCTTGTCCAGTTCCTAAGAACCCATACCATACGTTTGGAGAATCTGTATCTGAATTAAATCCAGGCGCATCAGGCGCATCATCTTCATCTAATGTAGCATTTTCTGTATTCCCAGATACAGAAGCATCTGCACAAGTAAATGTGATTGCATTTGCAAAATCATCATTTGCTGGAGGACATACATCTGTAAAATCGCCTGGAATTGTAAAGTCACAAGCATTATCAGTATGAACTACATCTAAGTTAACTATAGTACCGATTGGGTAAGGTCCTGCAATTGCACTTGTACCTGATATTGGAAAAGAATCAGTTCCATCAAAAACATCTGTAGCGTCTCCAGTAGAAACAAACTCTACTTGAATATTAAATGTTCCACCACCACAATCTGAAACAACATCAGCTGCATCAAGTACTGCCTGAGTACAAGCAAAAGGTGTTCTTACGATAAAGTTATCTACGAAAATGTCGATATCTCTAAATGTCGTATTAGAAGTATCTTCTGAAGTAAAGAACGCAAACTGAACAGATGAAGAGCTAATTCCAGTAAGATCAATTGTTATTGTTTCTCCAGCAGGAGTATTGGCAACAAGATCATAAAGCGTAACCCAGTTTGTTCCATCAGTTGAGTACACTAACTGTATCACATCATTCGTATTCAATGCATCAGTTAATGTTGTACCATTCCAATCTACAATAGAGCTATCAAATAATAATTCATAGCCATCAGCAGATAAGTCAAAAGTTGGTGATAATAACCAGTCTACATCAGGACCAGCTCCAAACATGTTAAGTTTAGCAGCTCCTGTTGTGCCAGCATTTTCAAAACCATCAGCTGACCAGCCACCTGTACCTACTGAAGCAGGTCCAGCAACAAGGTCACCTCCATTAGCTTCATTCCAACACTCATCAAGGAATGTTGCGAAGTCTTCTGTATAATTAGGTACAAAAACAGGACATGGTGTAGAAAAACTTACTGGACCTATCCATGAACCGTATGTTCCACCACAGTTTGCTCTCACATATACGTCATAATCAGTTTGCGGAGACACTGATGCAGTGTAACTCTCTGTTCCAGTTGCAACTCCAGTTCCAGGAGCAGCATCAGGTTCACCAGCGCCATCTGCTACAACAGCAACTTCCCAAGCGGTTTCACCACCACCAGCTGTCCAGGTAATATCGGCAGATGTTGGACTAACCGTAGGTACTGCAATAGCAGTCACATCAGGACAAGTTGGAGGCGTTCTTACTTGGAAATTATCCACGAAAATATCGATATCTCTACTTGTCGTATTAGTACTGTCTTCTGAAGTAAAGATAGCAAACCTAACGGTTGAAGAGGTAATGCCTGTAAGATCTACTGCTATAGCTTCTCCGGCCGCAGCAGGAGTATTAGTAACAAGATCATAAAGCACAACCCAGTTTGTTCCGTCAGTAGAGTATACTAATTGAATAACATCGTTTGTGTTGAATGCATCTGTTAATGTTGTTCCATTCCAGTCTACAATAGAACTGTCAAATACGACTTCATAGCCATCTGCTGACAAGTCGAAGGTAGGACTTATTAACCAGTCAATATCAGGACCAGCACCAAACATATTTAGTTTAGCTGCTCCAGTTGTACCAGAATTTGCAAAACCATCAGCTAACCAACCAGCTGTACCCACAGAAGCAGGTCCTGCTACAAGGTCACCACCATTGGCTTCATCCCAACAAGAATCAAGGAATGTTGTAAAGTCTTCAGTGTAATCTGGTGTTTCAACTGCACAAGGTGTAGAGAAATCTACAGGACCAGTCCAATCTCCAAATTCTGTACCAGCAGTACATTCAGCACGTACCCATACTTCATAAGCAGTATCAGGTGTTAAGTTAGAAGGCGATGTGTAAGGATTAGATGTTGTATCTGTTCCAGAACCATCTGCAGCTCCAGGCTCACCTGTACCATCAGGCTGTATAGCAACTTCCCAGGCTGTTTCACCCGAATTAGCTGTCCAGCTTAAAGTTACAGTATCACTAGTTAATGTATCTACAGTTAAGTCAGAAACTCCAACACAAGACGCACCAGCAGTTATAGATAAATCATAACCTGTGGTTTGCGGTGAAGCCCAAGTAGATACCACAATGTAGTATGTGTTACCATTAGTAACAGGGAAATTAGAAATACTTAAATCTGTAACAGCATTTCCATTAGTATCACCAGCAGAACATGCTGTGCCAATATTAGCACAATCATCATAGATGAACACACCTGTGTATGTATCTGTTATGTTTGTTAAATCAACGTTTATAGAACCATCTGCAGCAGCAGTAAATCCATAAACAATATCATCACCATTTAAATAAGAACTTGTTGATCCACAACCACTCGCTCCAGGAGAGCCAGTATAATCGTCACCAAAACCAGCAGTCGTTTCACCTAATGCTGTATATGGTATAGCACTAACATCTATAGGGTTTTCACAAACGTATCCAGCAGGTGGTAAACCTTCGGTATCGAAAGTTTCTTCAGTACAACTGGTTGCATCACCATTAAAGTTGTAAGGTGTAATTGTTACATAATACGTTGAAGCGTAAGCCAATCCTGTCGGACTGTAAGATGTAGTATCTCCTACGTCAACATTATTAGCGATATCTGTTCCACCAGTAGAAGAACCTACAGATACTTTATAGCCGTCAGGAGATCCTGTGGCATCAGACCATGTTAACGTACCGTTAACTGGAAAATCTACTAAAGCAGATGTCAAAGCAGAATCACAGTTAGGTGGATCTACAGGATAAGGTACACATGTAGCAGCAATATCAAAATTAAAAGCTGGATTACCATTAATATAATGACCAACCTGAATAAAATATTCTGTTCCGATATCGGCATCAAACGTAACAAATTCAGTAGCACTTCCACCAGCTTCAGAGGCATAACAGCTTCCTAAAGTGAATCCACTACAAGTACCATCAGTACTTTCAAAAACACCTATTTGAGCACCTTCGCCATCAGTAGTTACAGTCAATGTAACCGTAGAATTGTCACCAGTATATTGATACCATACATCATTTCCAATCGTACCATCACATGAAGTTCCGCTACCTCCAGTTGCTCCACTAGTTGTTTGACCTGTTAAGGTATCATCACAAGCGATTGCAGTTGCGGCAGCACAGAGGTCATTGTCAGGAGGACAAGCATCTTGGAAAGGACCTTCGTTAAAATCACAAACAGGACTAGAATGAACTACAGAATAATCAGCAGGAGTTCCAGAAGTATATCCAGCAAGTGTGTAAACAAAAGTGCCTGGCACAATTGGCTCAAATGGGAATGGATCTGTATTACCTACGATGAATTGAGCATCACCTAGGTCGCTAAATGTAACTTCTAAATCGTATGTACCAGCACCACAGTTTTCAATAACGTTAGTGCTTGTTACAACAGCAGGCGTACAAGATAAGCATTCTACGTTCCAGTCCCAATCTGCAGTACAACATGTGCTTCCAGCACTACAACTTACTGAACCATCAGAATCGACGGCAACAGTTATGGAGTCTCCCGTAGAATCAAATACTAAACCTGATAAATCTCCACCATTGGCACCTCTATATAATTCTGTAGTTCCGTCAGAATCAAAAATAACCAAATCATCACAGCAGCTTTCAATACCACCAGCATTAAAGGTAACTCTTAAATTTGAGCCATCAGTACTTTGGTAGGTAAAACTACTTGTATCATTGTTTCCATAGCAATAGGTGGAGTTTACAGATAAGCCTGTACAATCAACCGATGTTGGAGGTGTAGTTGTTGTGAAATTTTGAGGACCTACCCAAGCACCATAATCTGTGCCTCCACAATAAGATCTTACAAAAACTTCGTAATCTGTAGAAGGAGAAAGCGAGCCAACTGTATAAGGTGGTGCAGAATCTGTAGTCGCGTTAATTGGAGTTCCAGAATCTCCAGAACCTGGATCAGCTACAGCAACTTCCTGAACAATAATTTCCCAATCTGTTTCGCCAGATCCACTAGGAGTCCAGCTTACTGTAACGTCTGTGTCTCCAAAACTATCAATAGTTAAGCCTGATATATTAAGACATGCAGGAGGAATACCATCAATATAATTGAATTGTACATTAGGTCTGTTTCCGTTAGTTGTAGCTGTATTTGTAGCACAAGCTGTGTCTCCATCTACTCTATAGTATCGTGAACCAGAAGTTTGAGTCGTTGTTCTTACTTGTCCATAAGGAGAAGAAAATGGATTAGGTCCGTCAGAACAAACCTCAACGACTATGTTATCAACTCCATTCCAAACAAAATTGGTGTCAAATGTAATCATGTCAAAGACACCTGCAGCAGTTACTGTTGGGTTGTAGTCAAATGCATTTTTTACGACAGTCGTTGCAGAAGCATTATGTGCTGCTGAGTTAGTCGCTGTTGTATGACCCATTTTAATGGTGTAACCCAGCAAATTACCTCCACCATAATCACCAGCGATTGACCAGCCTAAAGCTGTGATTTCATCATTTGGTGTTAGTGAAGCACTTAATTCAGCTGCAGTGTAAACAGCTTGATATCTAAATGCTTCGAAATAACCGTCAATTGGATCAGAGCCTGTACTTGTAGTAGTACTGGTGCCTGTCCCAATAACAATAGATTGTGCATCAGCTTGCCAACACAAGGCAAGTAATGCAATGAGAAAGAATGTAACTTTTTTCATAATATTAGTTTAGTTAATAGCTCAATGTTTGCATGAATATGCAGCCACAAAATGAATAGGTGTAGATAGAATTTGGAGGGGTTTAGTACAAAAAAGGGTTAATTTTGTGTTAAACCTGAAAAACAAATATAACAAAACTTAACAATTCTCAAACTTTTTGTTAAGAAAAGGTGAAAAATATTTGATAAAATATATCTTTTTTAGATAAAATGTA
>JAAEZL010000202.1 GCA_018222875.1 Algicola sp. | reverse complement strand
ATATATCTTTCTTTTGCTAGGAATTACCAGCACATTTGCACAGAGTAATTTAGAATCTGATTTTAAAGACATAGAATCCAAGCTCATTGAATGGCGACGCGATTTTCATGAACATCCTGAATTGTCAAATCAAGAATTTCAAACTGCTGAAAAAATTGCTGAACACTTAAATTCTCTGGGAATAGACGTACAAACTGGAGTTGCAATCACAGGAGTAGTTGGGATTTTAAAAGGTGATCACCCTGGAAAAGTAGTCGCTCTCAGAGCAGATATTGATGCGCTTCCTGTTACTGAAGACAACAATTTACCTTTTAAATCAACGGTAACCACAGATTTTTTGGGAAATAAAACTGGAGTTGCTCATGCTTGTGGTCATGATGGTCATACTGCTATTTTAATGGCTGTTGCTGAAATTCTTTCAAAGCATAAAGATAAGATCAAAGGGACGGTCAAGTTTATTTTTCAACCTGCTGAAGAAGGTCCACCTCCAGGAGAAGAAGGTGGTGCAAAATTAATGATTAAAGAAGGTGTGCTTCAAAATCCAGATGTTGATGTTATTTTCGGATTGCATTTAAGATCTATGGTTGAAGTTGGTCAAATACACTACAAACCAGGAGGAGCCATGGCTGCTGTTGAGCGTTTTGTGATTAATGTGAAAGGAAAACAAGCACATGGCGCTGCACCTTGGCTAGGTGTTGATCCGATTTTAATTTCGGCAAAAATTATCGATGGTTTACAAAGCATTATCAGTCGGGAATCAGAACTTATCAATGAAGCTGCTGTGATTACTGTTGGAAAAATCACCAGTGGTGTCCGATTTAATATCATTCCGGAAACTGCAGAACTGGTAGGAACTGTGAGAACATTAGATCCAGATATGAAAGCTTTAATTATAAAGCGAATGACAGAAATGACTGAAACTATTGCGAAAGCCTATGGTGGAGAAGCAACCATTTCCTTTAGAAATCAAACAGCAATTACCTATAACAATCATGACTTAGTAAACGAGATGTTGCCTAGCCTTAAAAAAGCTGCAGGTAGTGATAACGTCGTGCAGATTAAAGCGGAAACTATAGGTGAAGATTTTTCATATTTTCAGCAAAAAATTCCTGGTTTTTATTTTTATTTAGGTGGAATGACGAAAGGTAATACCGAAGCTCATCCACATCATACACCTAGTTTCTTAATTGATGAAAGTGGCTTGATACTTGGCGTTAAGGCATTAACTCAAATGACTATAGATTATTTGAATCAATAGATTAATTATCTTTTTCACCATCTCCAGCCATTGCAGATACCAAACCTGATTTTGCGTTTTTCCAAACGAAATTAAAAACAGACTTTGTTTTATCACGTTCAACAGTTTTGGTATCACTATACCTGAAACGATCTTCTGAATCGTTGCTGTCTTTAGCAACAAACAAGTTGATTAAACCAGACAAAAATTTATTTTTTTCTTCACCATTTTCTTTAAGTATTATAATATCAAATTGATCATAATCTGTTTTCAAATCTATTATCGATGTATTGGCATTACCATCAATGGTGAAATAGGTTTTTAGAAGTTCTCCTTCCAGTTTCAGATTTAGATTAGGTTTCATAAACTGATTTAAATGATCTGCTTTCAGCAAACCAATATCTGCTTTAAAGATAAATTCATCGTTTACATTAGTCACATCAAAATTCCAGTCCACTTTTAATGGCGTTTCTTTCATAAAATCAGAAGTAATATTTAGCGTTGTACGTTTAGATTCTGACTTAATATTAGAAATGTTTTTTATATCAGCATTAAGATTTGAAAACTCCAGTTTACCAGGATTTCTGTCTTCTTTTACATGTTCTTCATAGGTGATTTCAGCATTATTGATGATAACCTCTTCTAAATTTAAACCAAAATCAAGATGTCTTAGCATTTTACTGTAAAGCGGTTTGCGAATTGAATCGTCTGCAATTAGCTTGTCACGATAAATATGAAATACGGGTTTGTCGATAACAATATTTTTTGTTTCGAAAGCTGCAGTCAGACTGGTATCAATGTCAAGTTTGTAACTCTTAATGTTTACTGAAGCGACGCTCAAATCATAATGATCTCGTTCAGTTTCAATACGTTTAGATAATTCAGATTTTGAGTATTTAGTTTTGAGCTTTATGTCTGAAAATTCAGCATTTTCAGTATCAATAGTTAGCGAAGACACATCTAAATTTTCAAACGAACTAATAGCGTACTTTAGATGTTCAGAAGTAATAGTAATGTCTTTGAAGAATAAAGGGAATCCTTCAGATTTTGCAGTATGAGATTGAACAGAACTTAATTTTACATCCAGACGTTCAGTCGTAAAAATCAATGAATCATTATCGATGTTTAAGACGTTTATATCTGCATTTTTTACTTCAAATACATCAATGTGAATGGCTTTATTTAATTTATTTTTAAAAGCAAAAGAATAGCTTTCATTTTTAACTTTTTCGTTATGATAATAGGTTATTTTAGGCTGCAACAGCTTGATGGTCTCGATAGTAATTCCATCTTTAAAAACATAATCCAAATAGCTTAAATTTTCAATATCTATTGCTTCAAATGCCATTTTAGCATTAACTTCGTTAGTCGTTTGACCTTTAATTGTCAAATTAACGTTCTCAAGATTCAAACTTCCTGCAAATAGATTAAAATTAAGATCATCATAGGTTACACCTATATGACTTGGTAGATTTTCGACATAATCTTCAATCTTATTGACTATCAAATACTTTGAAATAAAAAATACGGCTAACACAATTATAAATAGTGTGATAAACAACCGACTTATATTTTTTCTTTTTAAACTCATTTCATAAAGATTAAGTTTCATTACTTTTATATCGATTAAATTTAAGCATCTTTAAAGACTAACTAGACGTTATGGATAATTTTATTAATGCTATTGCTTCTATCTCATGGTGGATGTGGATCATTATCATACTGCTTATCGTTGCAATTCGGGACATCTTTTTTCAGAAAAGACATACCATAAGTCACAACTTCCCTATCATTGGTCATATTCGGTATATGTTAGAAAGTATTGGTCCGGAAATGCGTCAGTATTTTGTAGCTAACAATCGTGAAGAACTACCATTTAACCGAATAGAACGTGGCTGGATTTACGCTTCGGCAAAGCAAGAAAACAATTATGAAGGTTTTGGAACAGATCGTGATATTTACGCACACCAGCATATTTTTATTAATAATGCGATGATGTCCTATAAGATAGATGAGAATCATCCCAACAGCATCGACAAGTCGTTTATTCCATGTGCCAAAGTCATGGGAGCTTATCACAAAAGACGTAAGCCTTATCGTCCAGGTTCTATTATTAATGTATCTGCGATGAGTTTTGGTTCCTTATCAGCAAAAGCTGTAGAATCGTTAAATAAAGGTGTTAAAATCGCTCATGCTTACCATAATACTGGTGAAGGTGGTTTGTCGCCTTACCACAAACATGGTGGTGATGTCGTATTTCACTTCGGAACAGGTTATTTTGGTGTTCGTGATAAAGACGGTGGATTTTCAATGGAAAAAATGGTAAAACTGGTTGAGGATTATCCGTTTATAAAAGCCATTGAAATTAAACTATCTCAAGGTGCAAAACCTGGAAAAGGCGGTGTACTTCCTGGTGCAAAAATATCGGAAGAAATTGCAGAAATACGAGGAGTTGAAGTGGGTAAAGATGTATTATCTCCTCCAAACCATAAGGCGTTTAATAATGTTCCTGAACTTGTTGATTTTATTGAAGATATTGCAGAACATACAGGTTTGCCTGTTGGTATTAAAGCTGCTATTGGCAAATTAGAGCAATGGGAAGAACTTGCTGATATTATGAAAAAAACCGGAAAAGGACCAGATTTTATAGCGGTTGATGGTGGTGAAGGTGGTACAGGTGCTGCTCCTC
>JAAEZL010000201.1 GCA_018222875.1 Algicola sp. | reverse complement strand
GGTATATGGTGATTAATAGCCATACGGAAGGCTCCATCTTTAAATTCGTCTAGAACAATATCTTCATCTGGCACACCTCCTTCTGGAAAAATACAAATACTCATGCCTTGTTTTAATCGTCGTTGTGCTCTCAAAAATACGGCTTGCCTACTTTTTGGGCTACTTCTATCTACTAAAATACTGGTGCGTTTATAAAAGAAACCAAACAACGGAATTTTAGCTAATTCCTTTTTACCAACAAATACAAATGGGTTTTTTACGGTGACCAGCATGAGCATAATATCTGCCATAGACGTGTGATTGGCAATAAACATATAGCTTTTTGATGCTTCCGGAATTTGCTCTCTTTCAATTTTAACAGTAAAACCCATACCAATTAAAATGAAGCGAGCCCAAAAACGAGCCAGCTTAAAAAAGAAAGGATACCATGATTCTTTTAGAATTGAAATCACAAGTATTGGCAATAGAACAACAATTGGAAGCGCTACCAAAATGTAGAACCAGATGCGGTATAAAATCCAGAAGATGTACTTAAATAGCTTCATGTGGCTCAAAACTAGTCAAATTTATTCAACAATTCTACTAAAAAAAGTACCTTTGCTGACGATATATGTTAGCTGTTGGAAATTTAAAACTATAGCAACATGACAATACGTTAAATAAAAAAGATGTCTGCTTTAGCAGGTAATATTATGGCAAGAATACTTACAGGAATACAGAGCACAGGAACACCGCATCTAGGAAACATTTTAGGAGCAATTTTACCAGCTATAGAAATGGCTAATGACTCCAAAAATGAATCGTATTTGTTTATCGCTAATATGCACACACTAACGCAAATTAAAAATGCTGAAGAATTACGACATAATACCTATTCGGTTGCTGCGACATGGCTCGCCTTTGGGCTCGATATTAATAAAACGGTGTTTTACAGACAAAGTGATATTCCTCAAGTAACTGAATTAGCCTGGTATTTAGATTGCTTTTTTCCGTATAAACGCTTAATGCTTGCTCATGGTTTTAAAGATAAAGCAGATCGATTGGACGATGTAAACTCAGGTTTGTTTATGTATCCTATGTTAATGGCAGCTGATATTTTATTGTACGATGCCGAAATTATTCCAGTAGGAAAAGATCAGTTACAACATATCGAGATGACACGCGATGTGGCAACACGATTTCATGCTAAAATGGGAGAAACTTTTGTTTTACCAGAAGGAAAGGTTCAGGAAAATTCAATGCTTATTCCTGGAACTGATGGTGAAAAAATGAGCAAAAGTCGAAATAACTTTATCAATATCTTCCTTCCAGAAAAGAAATTACGCAAGCAAATTATGTCTATCGAAACCGATAGTACACCTTTAGAAGACCCAAAAGACTGGAAAACATGTAATTGTTTTGCGCTATATAAATTGTTGGCTTCAGAAGCTGAAATCAAAACTATGAAATCAAACTACGAAAATGGTGGTTATGGTTATGGCCACGCCAAGCAAGCATTATTTGAATTGATTCTTGAAAAGTTTGCAACACCAAGAGAACGTTATAATCATTATATGACTAACCTCAACGAAATTGATGATGCCTTAGCTGTTGGAACTGAAAAAGCTAAAACTGTAGCTAATGATGTCATTAAACGCGTAAGACATAAAGTAGGTTACTAATGAAAAAATTAGTGTTGTTATCGATTATCAATACGGTCGCTATGTCATTTTTAATAGCATCGAGACTAACATTGGAAAATGAAGGTACCGACTGGATATTAATTGCTGGAATTATCCTAATTATTGCGACTTGGGTTCATTTTTTCTGGGAAAAAAACAAATCAGACAAGCTCAAATAATTTTCCCGGAAGCGGTCGCGTTACACCTTTCAATTCCATAGTTAACAGTAAACTTGCAACCTTAAAAATAGGCATGTGGCATTCCAAAGCAATTACATCTAATAATTGTTTGTTTTTATCTTTTAAGAAATTGTAAATAACTTGTTCTTCAGAAGTTAACGCTACAAATAATTGTTTTTGAATCACTGGTTGCGTTTTGCTTTCCAACTCCCAGTTTAAAATATAGGGAACATCTAAAGGGTTCGATAATACATGCGCTTGCTGAAATTTAATTAAATTATTACAGCCCAGACTCTGGCTGTCTGTTACTCGACCTGGAACCGCAAACACATCTCTGTTGTATGAATTAGCAATATCTGCAGTAACTAAACTTCCACCTTTTTCGGCAGATTCAATCACTATGGTTGCTTCGCTCATACCTGCAATAATTCGATTGCGTTTTAAAAAATTGTTCCTATCAAACGTATCACTACTCCAAAAATCAGTTAAAAATCCGCCATGTTTTTCAACCTCAGCAATGTATTTTTTATGTGTTTTTGGATACATCTGATTCAATCCGTGAGCCAGACAGCCAACGGTTTGAAGTTGGTGTTTCATGGCTGCTTTTTGTGCTGTGATATCAGTTCCATAAGCAAAACCAGATACAATAATTGGATTAAAAGGTGCCAGTTGCTCAATTAGTTTTTCACAAAATGCAATGCCATAGGTTGTGATTTTTCTCGTGCCAACAATACTGATAATACGTTCTTGCTTCAAATCTATTTGTCCGGTTTGAAATAACACTATTGGAGCATCGATACAGTGCTTTAATTTTTCAGGATACAAATCGTCTGTAAAGTATAAGCATGTAATAGTGTTCTCTTCAATAAATTTTAGTTCGTGTTCAGCAGCTTTCAGATGCTCAGAACTAAACAGACCTTTTATGGTTGTGGTACCAATACCATCAATTTTAAGAAGGTGATGTCTTTTTTCTTTAAAAACTGCTTCAGCAGACCCACAATAATGGATTAGCTTTTTAGCTGTCACATCACCAATTTTTGGAACGTGTTGCAAGGCTAAGACATAAAGTAATTCAGTTTTTGTCATGTATTATAGATTATTTTCTATGAAAATACTAAATTTTACCTGTTAATAAATACTTCAGAGTATGTTTTATTCGCAAGCAAAAATTTTTAACTTTGTTTTTATGCAATTACAGACTTACATCAGCGATTTATTATACAGATACGATTGTGTTACTGTGCCTGAGCTTGGTGCTTTTTTAACACATCGCGTTTCAGCAAAGATTCATGAGACAACTCACGCTTTTTATCCGCCAAAAAAAGTCCTGTCTTTTAATGAACAGCTACAAAATAATGATGGCTTACTGGCAAATTATATTGCTAATGTTGAGAAGATTCCTTACGAAGTTGCTGTAGAAAAAGTAGCAAAACATGTCAAATCAATTAAATCGTATTTAGTTGAAGGCGAAACGATTGCATTTGAAAATATCGGAGAATTATTATTGAATAAGGAAGGAAAAATTAATTTTGAGCCTTCGCTTCACATCAATTATCTAACAGATGCTTTTGGTTTGTCACAGTTTACCTCTTCAGATATCACTCGAGAAGTGTATAGGGAGGAAGCTGAAGCTATTGAAGATGTAATTCCTATTACTGTTACTCCTGAAAAACGTAAATCTCGTCCGTATTTAAAGTATGCAGCTATTGCGCTTATTGCCTTAACTGTTGGAGGTTTAACGGCTTCAAATTATTATATGAATCAAATTGATACGCATAATCAATTAGCACAAGAAGAAGCCAATCAAAGGTTAGAAACTAAGGTTCAGGAAGCGACGTTCGTTATTGATAATCCGTTGCCTGCTGCTACACTTTCTGTAGAAAAGAAACAAACAGGAAATTACCATATTGTTGCTGGAGCTTTTAGAGTTGAAGCAAATTCTGATAAAAAAGTAGATCAACTCAGAGCTTTAGGCTATAAAGCCAGAAAAATTGGTGCCAACAAATACGGACTTCACGAAGTGGTGTATGCCAGTTATGCTGACAGATTAGAAGCATTGCAAGCCTTACGCGAGGTTAAACGTGAGCATAATAGCGATGCCTGGTTG
>JAAEZL010000200.1 GCA_018222875.1 Algicola sp. | reverse complement strand
GTGTTGTGTGGCGTTTTTTTATTTCAGTTTATTGTCAATTCGTCTAATGAACTGAACATTTGTTAATTTTTCATCTTCTTCTTTACAAACCAATTGCATTCCAAAAGCGTAAAAGTCAGAACCATTGTAAAATTGAACTATTAAGTTGGTACAATGACTAATTATTGATTCTGGTTTTTTTATTTCGGATGAAAGATTGTTTTCTTCATAGAAGTTGATTAAATCATCCCAGTCAAATTTTTCAGACTCGGTTTGAGTCGGTTTATGTTTTTCGTTATTCTCAAAAATCTTTAAATATCCTTGTCCATTTTCTTTCCATAAAACGTATTCCTTTTCGTAAGGTGAAGAACCATTATCTGAAATCCTTTTAACCAACATCAAAGTGTCAATTCCTTTCGTTTTCAGTTCACAAGCAAACAATTCCGACATTTTATCAATTTCCGCTATTCCAGCTCGATTCCAAGTTTCATTAATTCCAAATTTTTTGAAATTACAATCTCCTTTTCCATAATCAGTTATTTCATCCCACCTTTTTTGTTCAGCTTCTTTAACATCTAAACTTTCCGTGTTTACCAAATATGAACACTCGATTGGGACATAATAATCTTTGATTTTTAGGATGTAAATAATCTCTTTGTATTTTGATTTTGTAACGAAAATTATTTTGCCAATATCTCCAATTTGTGGTTCAAAGTCTTTCCAATATTCCTTTCCAGCTATTTTTTTAATTTCTGGATTAGGCCATTTAATATTATCACTTCCATTTAGTGTGCTATAAATTCCTCCATTGTGCCAAATTTTTGCAAAAGTTCCCTCAAGAGGTTTGACTTTCTTTAGTTTTCCACAGAAGTCGATTGGTTCTTCCGATTTTTCAAGATATGACAGTTTGTTTTGTCCAACTAAAGTTTGAAAAGTGAAAAGAAGTAATATGTAGACTATTTGTTTGTTCATTATTTTTTTCTCAAATCTAAGTGACTATCTCCAAATTCAAAATTCACAATGCGTGAACTGTACTTTTCAATTAGTTAATGTGTTTTTCTTGCGGTTGTCAAATGACACACAACGAGTTTGTGTAAGCGTCAGTAACGGGAAAAGACGTCAGTATTTTTCCGATGACGCAACTAAGTTAGTTAAAACGGATGAATTTCCGATAGGGAATTCAGTAGTTATTGCGCTTACACGTTGTTGTACAACGTTTTTTTATAAATTAATTCCATTAAATTCTTTGCATATTCAGATTCTTTGTCTTCATTCAGAAACAAATATTGTCTTCCCCAACCATTGTCTAAATTCAAAATTCCATAGTTAGGATTAAAAAACATTGGTCCATTTCCATCATCAATAGATTCAGTCAATACGTACAGGTCAAAATTTAATTTAGAGAGTTTGTTTTCAGAAAGATGTTCTTTTTTTATTAATTTAAATTCGAATCCGATTCCAAAGAAGGTTAATAATTTAGATTTTCTGACGAACTTAAAATTCATATTCTTTTCACTGTCAGTGATATTTTTGTAGTGGTATTTTATTATACTATCATTTTTTTCAATAGTTAATTCGTATTCTGTTTCTGTTTTTAATGAATCAACGTCAAAAACATATAGAAACCTATTTTCAATAGTTTTTTCAATCAGATCTTTTGCAGACTCAATCTTTTCAGAATTATTGCTTTCTGATTTTTTAAAATTGGAACAACCCAAAATTAGAAATGATAATGATATGTAAATTGCTTTTCTCAAATGTTGTACAACGTTTTTATTCGTAACAATGCATTTTCCTTTGTCTTTCTTCGTAGTGCTTTTTTATAATGCCATTTATTGGATCTATGTGTAAAATTTCTTGATCAGAAAAACACTTTTCCTTGTACAATGTATTGAACACAATCCAATAAAATTCCTCAGTTTTATAATTGAATTCTAATCGTCTTGTTATTGGTTTAATTGGTTTTTTTAAATTTTGTTTTTCAATAACGGATTTAATTTCATTATCTGTTAACCAATCACTAGGTTCATTTCGCAGAAGAAATTTTGGAATATTTGCAATGTATATTTCTTTAGCTAAATTTAATTCAGAATCAAGATGGATAGTGAACATTTTGTTAACGTATAAATATTGAAATTCAGGATGATTAAGAATAAATCTAATTCCATTTCCTTTTACAAATTTTCCTCTCGTCCAACTGCCTTTATTTATCTTTTTAAACTTCGTTTTTCCACTTTTAGTTTCATACTGATAGTATGAATCAGGATCAAGTTCGAAATACTTAAATAATTCCTCACCTACAGTTGATTTCAAATATGACTTCGCTTTCTCAATGACTAATGAGGTTTTATAGCTTTGACTAATGGCAGATTTACTTAGCAAAAATAGAATTAAAATAAATTTTAGATTTTTCATATTTCAAATCTAGGTCTTTAGATAGAATCTAAAAAACTAAAATTAGTAAAGGTCATTTTCTATTAAGTTTAATTGCTTTTTGGTTTAGACAAATGTTGTACAACGAGTTTGTGTAAGCGTCAGTAACGGGAAAAGGCGTTAGTATTTTTCCGTTGACGCAACTAAGTTAGTTAAAACGGATGAATTTCCGACAGGGAATTCAGTAGTTATTACGCTTACACGTTGTTACCCAACGTTTTTTAGTTTTCCGCTTATTATTCTAAAAATCAACAAAGCTGGAATTAATATACCATAAAGAATTAAAACACCATTCCAATTAATCGTTTTTTCAACAAATAAATAACCTAATAAAATCAGAATTGATATTGCAAACGTGAAATATAAAAAAGCATATATGTAATAAAATATTTTAGTAAGTATGTACTTTAGTCTTGAATTCATATTGTTTTCTTACCCAATGTTTTTTTATTCAGATTTCCATAGAATGACTTTGGTTTAATCCAACTGTAAAGAGTTCTAATCTTTAATTTCCAGTCTTTGTCAAATAAGTCATTCCAATATTTTTCTTTCGGATAAATTACTTTGTCTATTTTACCATAATGGTCGTCGTATTCCAATTTATTCCATTCCGCTTGGATAGATTCCAATCCAAAATGTTTTTCAAAACTTTCTAATCCCTTTGTTCCAATTACGTGGTCTGAAATCAGATGAATTTTTTCCGATTTGTCAATCACAAGAATGAAAATACATTCATCATCCAAAACAAGCCTTGGACTAATTCCGATTAATTTTATTTCATTCAGATTTAGTTTAAATGACTTGCAGTATTTTGTTATTCCAGTTTCTTTTGAAGGGAACTCTGTAAACTTTAATTCAGTATCTGTTATTTTAATTCCAGAAGTCATTTCTCAAATGTTGGGTAACGAGTTTGTGTAAGCGTCAGTAACGGGAAAATGTGTTAGTATTTTTCCACTGACGCAACTAAGTTAAATAAAACGGATGAATTTCCGCTAGGTAATTCAGTAGTTATTGCGCTTACACGTTGTTGGCATTAGTATTTTATTCATTAGTTCCTTTTCCATCGCAAGCGAAACAAATTCCGCCAAAATAATAATGATATTCTGGTAAACGTCCAGTTCCGTTACATTTCCAACAGTTTTTAAATGGAACAGAATTCAGCTTTGAATCATTATCGTAAATTCGAATAATTTCTTTTTCGTGAACTTCTTTATGGCAATTTGAGCACAATGTTGTCAGAGCATCCAATTCATATTCCCAAGGTTTTTTGCCTTTGATGTAATATTCATGATGTACGTTTAAAATCACAGACTCATAATCAGCGTAATTCTCTTTAAGAACCATTGGAATTCCGAACTTTGGAAATCCTCCAATTAATTCCATCCAGCTTTTTCCGCTTTCAGATTCCAAAAACTCTTTTTTTGCTTTTTTTAGAAACTCCGATTTTTCCTGTTCGGTCATATCACGATAAGCGTCTAATTCATTCGCAATATGTTCCTCTTTTTTACATTTCCTACATTTTCCATTATCTCGTTGATCTATTATATCT
>JAAEZL010000199.1 GCA_018222875.1 Algicola sp. | reverse complement strand
CCAACTAAATTAAACATCATGATTAAGGTATTAGTAGTAGACAGCCATCCTATTGTTAGGACTGGCTTAGAACTGTTATTCAAGGAACATAATGAAATAGAAGTTATTGGCACAGTTGGGAGTGGAGTTGAAATATTTGAGTTCGTTAGACGGCATCAAGTTGATGTTATAATTTCTGAAATTGACCTTCCAGAGCTTAACGGAATTACTGCATTAAGAGCTATTAAAAAAGAACATGGCAGTATCAACATTATCATGTTTAGCTATCATCCTGAAGAAATATATGCCATCAGCACCATAAAAGCTGGCGCTTCTGGTTATGTATCAAAAACCGAATCTCCCGATGTGATTGAAAAAGCCATTTTAATGGCTCACAAAGGCGATTTATATTTAAGTGAAAAAATGTCTAAACACCTTAAATATGATGATACAAAAAAATCTAAAAGTAGAATTTACAAACGCCTATCTACTCGTGAAGTAGAAGTTTTAAAATTATTGTCCTCAGGAAAAAAGAATAAAGAAATTGCTTTAGAACTTGATATCAACGAAAAAACAGTGAGTACTTATAAAGCCCGATTGTTTAAAAAGCTAAACGTTACTAATTTGATTGATTTAGTAAATCAGGGAAAACATATGGAGATTACTTAAACCTTTCCACCTATTACTTTTCCGAGTTTTCGCGACAGCAACATTTTGAGTCCCAGATAATCTTTAACGTCTTCCAAAATACTTCTGGAATTGCTTTCTTCTCGAAGCGTTTCATTTTGATATTCAGCAACTTTTTTATCAATTAAATAACACCTTAAGGTCAAAATAGTTTGATTAACTAACTGTGATATGCCGTGATTTTTCTCCTTAGGAATAATATGGTTTCGTTCCCAATCGTGTAAGCTGTAACGTTCGTCGTTCATTAAAATAGTGGTCACTTCAGCGGCTAAATCCTGATCTAATTTATTTACAAAATTACGTGTCGAAAATTCAGGTTCCTGATGCAGTGTGTCAATGATAGTATAATATAAAACTTTAAAAGTCTCATTTGTGAACTGCATTTCGTCTTCCTGTAAATCCAGATAGACTTTTTCAAACACTTTAGCATTATGAACAACAGGTTCTAACTGCAATTCACCATCATCACTTTCCTTTAAAACCAAATCTTCAAAATCTTCTGTTTTGTTTCCGTATAGTAATAAGATTTCTATGATTTTACGTTCCAATTCATATTGCAAATCTATTTTAGGCGCTTTAACTTCTGGCTTTACGACATCAAATGCTTTTTGCTGTGTTTTATAAGCTTTATTAGCTTCCTGATGATCTTTTTTATTAATCTGAGCCAGTGTGCTGAACAAAACCTCTTCACTGATATCCATAATTCGGGAACACTCCTGAATATAGATTTCTTTTTTAATCTGATCTGGAATTTTAGAGATGCTGTTGACAATTTCTCTGATCGTTTCTGCTTTTTTTATCGGATCATTATTGGCTTCTTTAACCAACAATGAGGCTTTAAACTGAATAAAATCTTTAGCGTTACTCTCTAAGTATGTTGCTAATTCTTCTAAGGTATTTTGTTTGGCAAAACTATCTGGATCTTCACCTTCAGGAAACGTACAGACTTTCACATTCATACCTTGTTCTAGTATGAGATCAATACCTCTGATTGACGCACGAATTCCGGCAGCATCGCCATCAAAAAGAACCGTTATGTTTTTTGTTAATCGGTTAATGAGTCTAATTTGTTCTGGTGTTAATGCAGTTCCTGAAGAAGCAACCACATTTTTAATTCCGGTTTGATAAAACTGAATCACATCGGTATACCCTTCAACCAGGTAACAATTATCTTCTTTGGCTATGCTTTGTTTTGCATGAAATAAACCGTAGAGGATTTTACTTTTATGATAGACTTCGCTCTCAGGAGAGTTCAAGTACTTAGCAGCTTTTTTGTCTGTTTTTAAAATTCGTCCGCCAAACCCTAAAACTCGTCCGCTCATACTATGAATAGGAAACATCACACGACCTTTGAAACGATCAAATTTCTTATCTTCTTTAACAATCGTGAGTCCAGTTTTTTCTAAAAACTCTAACTGGTATCCTTTCTTTAAAGCTTCATCAGTAAACGCTTGCCATTCATCAAGAGAATAGCCAAGATTAAAGGTTTTAATGGTTTCATTTGTAAAACCACGTTCTTTAAAATAACTCAAACCAATAGCTTGACCTTGATCGGTTTTGAGCATAGTTTTTTGAAAATAGGTATTGGCAAATTCATTCACCAAATACAAACTCTCACGCTCATTTGCTTCAAGTTTTTGTTCATCAGTTTGTTCAGTTTCCTCTATTTCAATATTGTATTTTTTGGCTAAATATTTAATAGCTTCAGGATAGGTAAAATGTTCATGTTCCATTAAAAACGTGACTGCATTTCCACCTTTTCCACTAGAGAAGTCCTTCCAGATTTGTTTTACAGGCGACACCATAAAGCTTGGTGAACGTTCATCGCTAAATGGACTTAAGCCTTTGAAGTTGCTTCCAGCTTTTTTTAATTGCACAAAATCACCTATAACCTCCTCTACTCGAGCGGTTTCAAAAACTTGTTCTATACTGCGTTGTGATATCAAATTAACACTTAAAAATGAATGGTAAATTTAGGGTATTATTAGCGAACAAAAAAGCTTCATTGAAGATGACAATGAAGCTTTGTTTGAAAGTTGATTCTGTTTTAATCCAAATCCAGTCGTAATCCTAAAGACACATTATGCTGATCGAATTCCTGGTCATTAAACAACGGATTTAAATCGTATTTAGCATAAAGCGAAATATCTCCTACACCAACATAAGCACTTAAGCCATACACTAAATTTGATGCATTAAAGTTGCGTCTGGTTTTTTGCTTAACATTATCACCTTGATCTTTATAGCGCAATTTTTGCTGCGTTGCAAGTCTTAAACCTCCATAACCTCCAATACCAATTTTAAACTGATTATCTGTTGTAAATCTGATTCTATCTGAATAGTCTCTGGTTTTCGATGGCCCGAACTCAAAATGCACAGGAACTACTAAATTTGTTACTCTCAACTGAGATTTTCTCAAATCTACTGGAAACTCTTCAAGTGTTGTTTCGTTTCCGTTTTGAACAAAATACAGATTGTCCTTTACATTCAACTTATTCCATTGAAAAGAAAATCCGTAATTAATTCTGGCAAAATTTGAACGTTTAGCTAAGCGCGTTTCCCAAACCCATCCTAATTCAACAAAACCAGAGCCAGCGATTTCGTAAGGTGTATTATTTAAATCTTGTCCATCACCAATCGCATTATTAAATCCGATAGCAAACAATAATTTATTAGTGGTTCGAATATCATACTTTGGTGGTTTACGCTTTGTTTTTGCTAAATCTACCAAAAACCCTTTCGAGCCAATGCTTATAGACATTGTATTGTTTTCGTCATCTAAAAGCAACGATTCTGGATTTCGTTTGAGAAAATTAATTTTTGCATTAACGATTGCGATGCGATCTTCAATATTTGCTGCATGTTTAAGCGCTGCTTCCTTTTTAAGTGTTTCGGCTTCAGCAGTTGTAATTTCACCTCTGTCTAAACGTTGATTAATCGTTTCGACTGTGTTTTTTAAAGATTCTCGCTCCTCTTCAGTAATTGCTTTTTTAGCGTCTTCAAGTTTATTTAGTCTTATAGCATTTTCGCTAAGTGACTCCGTTTTGACTGTTAAGGAGTCTCGTTGTTGTTCTTGAGCGCTTGCCATACTTACAAAAATACATAAGCTTAGCAGCACTACGTGTTTAGTAATAGTGTTCATAATGTTTGTAATTTAATTGATGTTGAGTTTAACGTTTCGTTTTTGTTTGATAACATTTAGTTACGACGTTCGGCTACTGCAGTTTTAACCGAATTGTAACTCGATTTTAAAGCTTCAAATACTTTATCTCTAAACGATTGCTCCAGTTCTACTT
>JAAEZL010000198.1 GCA_018222875.1 Algicola sp. | reverse complement strand
TGGCAATAGTATTAGACTAATACTTAATAAACTTTGATTCATAAATTTTTTCTTCCGTTTTAATTTTTATAACATAAAGTCCGGTTTCTAAATTTGCAACATTTATATAGTTGTTAATTTTAGTGTCTTGAAATACGATTTTACCTATTAAATCATAAATAATGATTAAATCAATATTTGATATTTCTTCAGTATTAATATAAAGTGAATTTAGAGTAGGGTTAGGGTAGACTTTTAATTTATTTTTGGTATTAAAATCAACACTGCTTAATGAAGGACAATCTACTTGTGTTGGAAAATTCTTATTTACAATAGTCCCATCTCCAAGTTGCCCAAAAGAATTTCTTCCCCAAGACCATAATGAGCCATCAGTTTTTAAAGCTATAGAAAATTTTTTGCCAGCTGAGACAAAACTCCAATTAGCGTCTGAACCAATTTGTATTGGACTTGTACTTACAGTATTAGTTCCATCACCTAATTCTCCATCAGAGTTTCCATATATTATATCATTACTCCATGCCCATAGAGTACCATTAGATTTTAAGGCTAATACATGATTTCCTTGAAAATTGCGTGATACAGAAATCCAATCATTATCTGAACCAATTTGTACAGGGTTTGAAGATATATCCCATAAAGTACCATCATTCTTAATAGCATATTCATTAGTTATTACTAGCCAGTTATTATCAGAGCCAACTTGAGAAGGTGGATTTGGTCCCCAAGTCCATAGCGTCCCATTAGCTTTGATACCATAACCTTTAGTAAATCCAATTGCAATGGTTTGCCAATCTTGATTATTACCTAATTGGGTGGGTAAACTTTTATTTATTGTGGTTCCATCTCCAAGTTGTCCTGCTGAATTTAGTCCCCAAGTCCATAATGTCCCATCTGATCTAATTGCAATTGAAAATTCATTTCCACTTTTTATTGTTTGCCAATTGAAGTTGTTTACTAAATCATAAAAAGATACAATATCCAACTCATTACCACTACCAATTTGTCCGTAATAATTACCTCCCCAACCATACAATTGATTATCACTTTTAATGGCAAATGAATGATATGCTCCAGCAGAAACTAAAGTCCAATTATATTCATTACCAACATGAGTAGGCACGTTTACTGGTACACCATAAAAACCTAGCTTAGCATAATTATTACTACCCCAAGACCATAAACTTCCATCAGAAGCTATTGCTAAAACATGATTATCACTAACACTAACTGATTCCCAACACTGTGAATATGCTTTTACAGAAATTAATATGCAAATTAATAAGTATCTCATAATTTGATGTAAATTTATTTTCATGTGTTGTGCATGAATATTATTGCCAACGAGTTTGTGTAAGCGTCAGTAACGGGAAAAGACGTCAGTATTTTTCCGATGACGCAACTAAGTTAGTTAAAACGGATGAATTTCCGATAGGGAATTCAGTAGTTATTGCGCTTACACGTTGTTGGCAATAGTATTTACTCTTTTATAACTTTTTTTACTTTAAAGCCTTCACTGTCATCAGATACTTTCAAAAAATAAATTCCCCTTTTTAATTCAGACATGTTTATGGTGCTTTTGTCATTTAATGAGAACACTAACTGCCCTAGATCATTATATAATTGAATTAATTTCACTTGTCCGTTTGGAATAATATGTAAAAGTCCTTCTGTTGGATTAGGGTATATTTTAAATTTATTCAAGCTATATTCATTTGTTGATAATGCATCTACTATTTCTGTACTTACCGTATTTGTTACAATGGGTGGATTAAAGTCAAAATATATATCAGCAGTGCTATTAATAATATCTCCTATAGCTACATTGTTCTTTGGTTTAATCCTATATGCAATGAATCCATGTGAGTTCGGTTCATCATTTGTGCTATCAGGTAAATTAATATCATCAAATATAAACTCCACTATATTGCCATCAGTTATCTCTACTCGTCCATCATGACTAAAACTTTGTAGTTGCATAGATGACCAGTCTAATTTATTATCTAATATATTCTCTACCCTAACATTTATTGCACTCGCCGTTCCTGTATTTTGAAAACGTATAATATAATGTAAATATTTATCAGCATCTTCAAATAATATCGCTTCGCCTTCTAAAACTCTAATGTCATTTGGGTCGTATGAACCAATAACAATTTCTTGTAAATTAAAAATGTTATCCTCGTCATTGGCATCTTCTTCTATAGGATTAATCGTTGCCGTTGAATTTAAAAATTCACCAATATTAGTAATTGGAGGTGCAAACACCTGAAATTCTAAATCTATAGTTCTAGTCTCAAATGGACTAAAGTCTGCAAAATCAAAAGCAACACTATTGGCTGTTTGGGAAGTTATAGGCTCACTTCCATTTAAGAAATTTACCTTTGATTCATCGTATTCAAAGATTATACTCCCGTTTAATTGAGTTGTTCCAAGATTACTATAAACCAATTTATAAGACATATCAAATCCTGGCCTTGGTTCATCTAAAGGAAAAATACTTATGCTCAAATCATTTATTTGCGAAGTTGGTATTAAACAAAAATTAGCTTCTACTACATTACCAACCTGTATAAAATCGTGGATGTAAGAGTTCGGTTCAGAAGTATAATATTCAGGTAAACTTGATACTATTGCTGTAGTGAACTCACCTTCAAACGGAAACAATTGATATGCTCCATTACTTTGGGTAAATGTAGAATAGCTATTTGTGCCATTAGTTGTTGTGACCATCAAATTCGGAATTGGTAAATCAGAAGTATCACAACCGTTATTGTCTAAATCTAGTGCTAGCAGACCGTTAATCTGGTTACTTTGCAGACCATTATTGGTATACCAGACAATTCTGTTATCGACTCCTGATACAGTTAAAACATCTAACATTCCGTCATTATTTATATCATTTAAGTGAATTTCTTCAGGAGAGTCTAAATTATCTGATATGATCTGTTGAACCCCAAAATTACCTAGCCCATCTATATTTTCGTACCAGGCTACTTTACTATCGTAGCTTGAGGTCGTAAACACATCAATATCACCATCATCATCGATATCTGCAGTATTAACAAAACTTGCACTATCGACTAATGAAGAAATAATTTGTTGCACACCAAAATTGCCGGATCCATTTAAATTTTCGTGCCATACTACTGTATCAGTTCCTCTGTTTGTCAAAAGGATATCAAGAAAGCCATCTCCGTTCAAATCGTTTGCATTAATCGAACTTGCACCAAAATCTCCCATATAAACAATGTGTTCGATATTAAATGTACCTTGTCCATCAGTATTTTCGTGCCATGCTATTTTTCCGGTACCACTGCTTGGTCCTGAAGTGCTTGATAAAATATCTATATCACCGTCATTATCCATATCGGCAGGTAAAACAAAATCTGCACTATATGCACCAACTAATATAATTTGTTGTGTTCCAAATGTACCTTCACCATCGATATTTTGATACCATGCGATTTTTGCATCTTCAATTGAGGCAGAAAGCACATCCATATCACCATCATTATCAAGGTCCGCAGCATAAACCCTCCAAGCGTTCAAAGCATTTGTCGTAATAATTTGTGGACTACTAAAAGTACCCAATCCATCAATATTCTCATACCAAGCAATTTTATTATCGTATTGTGATGATGATAGTACATCATAATCACCATCGTTATCAATATCTGCAGCATATATAGAAGATGGACCATCTGCGGTATAGTGACTTACTACTTGTTCATCTCCAAATAATCCTACTCCGTTTAAGTTTTCATACCATGATAATTTATCATTCCATCGTGCCGCAGAAAGAATATCCAAATCATTATCTCCGTCTATGTCAATTGCGAAAGTTGAATTTACATCATGAATTCCACTTAAATTTTCTGTAACCGTATTTGCTTGAAAGTCTATTTGTGCATAAAGATTAATATTTATAGCAAGGATAAGTAGATTAAATATTGTTCTTTTCATATTAGTATTTTAATTAATATTATTGCCAACGAGTTTGTATAAGGTTTGTTGCGGAATTTCAGTCTTGCGTTTTTAAGCAAG
>JAAEZL010000197.1 GCA_018222875.1 Algicola sp. | reverse complement strand
AGAATGTTTTAAAATCCAGTTCTTAGATGTTCTACCATAAATCGGAAAATAGAGCGCAATCATTAAAGTTAAAAAGCTAACGATTGAAAGCACATGATAGACACCAAAACTTCCAAATAAATTAAACAACCCAAAAGAGGTAAGCACACACATAACGATACTAACAGAATAGATGTAACCAATCTTTTTATGCTGTTTAGTTCCTTTAGGAAAAAGAAAAATAATTCCAACCAGAAGTGCTAATATTGAGAATATCGTGTGAATAATTAAAATCATAATACTAAAAAAAGGGTTGAACCCTAATATAAAACATTTACTTTAAAAAAACCTTTAGGGAAAAGTTGAGCTTATTAAAGTTGATTTTTGTGTGTTTTTCACTACTAAGTTAGTAAAAGAAAACGAGCCAGATAAAAATCCCCATTCTGAACAAGATTACTAATAAAACAAAAAGCCCATATTACTTTGTAAGCGGTACAGTAGCTTTCCGGGTGTTGCTTAGCGATATACTTTTCATTTAAGGTCAATGAATTAATCACTAAAAACATCTTAAAACTTGGGCTGTTTTTAAAGGAAAAACGCAGAAGCTAAGAGCGTTTCAAATAATAAAAGATGAGGCATACAAACTGAATCGCTTTGATTCTAATTTATTTAATGAGCTTATAAAATTCCGTTACATTACTTTGAGTTCCTTGTATGTATATGATGTCTCCTTGTTTTATTTCTTCATCAGCCTGTACGCTTTGTAAGAGTTCATTTTTTCTTTTTATGGCTAATATATTTATACCATAAATTGCTCTTAAATTTAATTCTTTTAGTGGTTTACCTAAAAATTTACTACTATCAGATATCATACGTAAACTTGTGATATTAAAATCTGCTAATTCAGTTGTTCTATAGGTCTTCGGACGTTTTAGTTCTCCTTTAAATAATTGGTAATTATCAGATCTGACTGATTGAATGAGCTGTTCAATATCACCTTCAGGCACAAGGAAATTATGTAATATATGTTCGAATATTTGTATGGATGTTTCAAACTCTTCCGGAATCACCTCGTCAGCACCCAAGGCTATTAATTCAGAAGTTTCTGCAACATACCTAGTTCTTACAACTAAATACAGAGAATCAGAGATTGAACGTATATTCTTAACTATTGTTTGTGTAGCAAAATTTCCAGAAATAGCAATTACAGCAGCTCTAGCTCTTGAAAGATAAACAGTTTCAAGAATGTGCTCATGTGTTGCATCACCAAAAATAATAGGTAATCCCTTTGCTTTTTCTCGCTTTACTATTTCTGCATTCATTTCAATCACAACAAAAGAAATTTTACTGGCAATGGCTGCCTTAGCTAAATTGCTTCCATTTATTCCATATCCTATAATAACTAAGTGATTTTGCAAATCGCTAGTGCTAACATCATCAATGTTTCCACTAGAAACAGGATCCTTATTTAGGCCTAGTTTTTTTGAAACACCCATAAATCTGCCTGCAATATTTTCTGAGAAAATAATGACAAATGGCGTTAAAATCATAGACACAATTGAAACCGACAAAAAATATTGGTTGGTTTGCGGAGTTAGCAACTCGTACTCAATGCCTACTTTTGAGAGAATAAAAGCAAATTCTCCTACTTGAAAAAGTGACAACCCTGTTAATACAGCCGTTTTTGTTTGGTATTTAAGAAGCCTTACTGCAATTGCCGTAATAGAGGATTTAACTAGCAATACTATAAATACTAAAATTAAAATAATAGGAATATTATTAATAAAGAAGTTTAAATCAAGTAACATCCCTACAGAAACAAAAAAGAAACTTGTAAAAAGCTCTCGAAACGGAAGAATAATACTAGTCGCTTGGTGACTATACTCCGATTCTGATACAATAAGTCCAGCAATAAAAGCTCCTAATGCTAAGGATAGTCCAATTTCAGAAGTCAGAAAAGCAATAGCAAAACAAAGTGTTATGGTTACCAATATAAAGAGTTCTTTGCTGTTCGTTTTAGCCACTGCATGCATTAGTTTAGGTACAACATATCGCGCACTTATATACGTCACGACAATAACAAACCCAGACTTAATAAGCAACATAAGAATATTCATCCCTAGATTGGTGGTTTCTCCACCCATCATTGGTGTAATAAGCATCATTGGCACAACTATAATATCCTGAAAGATTAAAATAGCTAAAGCATTCCTGGCATGTGGTTTTGAAAGCTCTTGCCGATCTTGTAACGTCTTTAAAACAATTGCTGTACTTGACAAAGAAAAAAGAAAACCAACGAATACCGATTCTGCCCATGAATTCCCTAATAGATTATAAACAAGAGCTGCGACACCAACGGTAATTCCTACTTGTAAAAAACCACCTATAAAAACAGTTTTTTTAATAGAAATTAACTGTTTAATCGATAGTTCCATTCCTATGACAAAGAGCAATAGAATTACACCTATTTCCGACAACACTTCTACCTCCTCAACTGCCTTAATAAGACTTAATCCGTAAGGCCCAATAATCACACCTGTTAGCAAAAAACCAATGATAGAAGGAAGCTTTAGTCTTTGCAACACAAAAACGATGACTACCGAAAAACCTAAAAGGATGAGTATATCTTGTAATAATGGTATGTGCATTGGTTATTCTTGTATTTAAGTTATTAGTATATCTTTTGATGACGTATTCTGTTACACATAAATATTACTGTTTTCAAAGATAACTATTGACAGTTGAATCGTAAATTAATTTGAAACTTTTAAATTGCATTTTCTGCTTTATCAAAAATAGGTCTCAAGTATGGAAAGTTTGTATTTAGTCAAAATGAAATATGAATATTTTTTTTACTGCCAGTACTTAAAAATTCAAGAGACTTAAACACGATTGGGTGATGATTCTCTGAATGTTTCGAGAACACCAAAAAAATCTATACCAATTTAAATGAATTCGAGTATTTGTAATATTTGCTCCGCTATATATATATTCAGCAATCGGAATCGTTAGCTCTGGAAACAGAAAAGGCACAAGCCGAACGTTTTTCTTATAAAAACAAACATTTTCAGTCTCTGGAGTGTTTAGTGCATCGTTTGCAATTACATTGTGATCGCTTACATCATTGCATCGGTAGTAGTAAAGATTACTTGCCTATTCTTCAAAGTGAAATACGAAAATTTAAGCGTTTGCAACGTTACTGGATGATAACGCTTTACGATTAATTTATGGATTTGGTTCTTTACTGCAATGTATTTTACACTTTTATTCTGGCCTTATTTTATTGAGAAGTTAATCTAAATTCCAAATTCTGTTCTGTGTCATCAAAGCCAATAATTCCTTTGTCAAAATCATAATAAACTTTATCTATTTGAGAACCATCATAGAATGTAAAATAGTCATTTGGAACAAGTATTTTCACTTTTTCATACGTTGCATTATTTACGTTCATTTGAATTAAATTTTCGTAAAGTGAAAACCCTCGAAACGAACTACCACCACAAGATGTACCGTTATAATAAGGCAGGTCTATTTGGGTAGACAAACTGCCGTCTCTAACTTTACGGATATGTATTTTAATGCGATCACAGTAATCATAACCATCAACAGACTGGCTACTGACGTTCAGCAGTTTCAGGCTAATCCATAAGTCGTCATAATAGAAACTCTCTGAATTGGATGATTGCGCAAAACTAATACCACTTTCGAATTCTTTTTTCAACATATACGAATTAGTTTCAATAAGGACTTCTTCATTGTCTTGAGTTTTAAACTTTAAAATTGTTCCTGATGCCTGATAGTTTTCCGGAATAAAATCGTAATCAGAAACGCTAAAACTTTGATAAGGAGCATCGTTAGATACTTGACACGAGACTACTATAAAAACTAATAATATCCATACAAATGCTTTTTTCATAATTCTTAGGTTTTGAATATTGCTAACTCATTATACCAGCTTATTGTTAGCAAACAATTAGTACTCTCATTTTTATGATGAGACTTACACAAATAAGTGTATGATAAACACTCCATAAAAAATGGTTAGTAAATTAGATTATGAAATTTATAATAG
>JAAEZL010000196.1:3075-4199 GCA_018222875.1 Algicola sp. | reverse complement strand
TTGCGTTTTTCCCGCGGAACATCAGATGCACGAGCAAGCTGTAAAACCGCAACTAACCATACACAATTAAGTTGAGGTTAATTTGAAAACAAACTATGGGTACACATATAGACTGTTTCATTCCGAAAGAAAATAATTATTCGATTGAAGAAATAAAAGAAAAACTAAAAAGTGTTTTTCACAGACTAAAATCTGAATATTTACATTTGGAAAAGCACGGAACTTTTAAGGAAAACGTAAATGGTGAGTGGTGGATTAGTCTCATTCCTGCCGAAAATGGAAATCCTGAATATATTACAGGAGAAGGAGATATTTTTAGTATTAACATTTACGATAAAACAATATGTTTTGGTGCAATAGAACGATTTTCAAGATTGTATATTAATGATAAAAACGTATCAAGAGAGTTGTTTAAAATTCTTTTGGAATTATGTAATGAATTTAGGTCATCGGATAAAATATTAATTGGTGCAGGCGGATTTGGAGAAACTGACTACATTGGAGAAATTGCTTTTAACGGAGGGAGATTCGAACAGATTTGTAATAAGATGACTGAATTGAATGGTATTCCTGCAAATGATTTGACTGAATTAAAAGACAGGTCTTGGTATCTGAAAAAATAAAAAACTAAGTACAACACCGTATATAATTAATCCCTTTGGTGATGATTTGTACTTATTTTAAATTGCCCAAAGAATCATTTTGTATGATTACAGCCGCTTTTAACAGTTTGTTGACTAAATACTGACCAATAAAAAAAACCTCAACAAATTGATATGAAATAAGTTGAGGTTTTAAAAAGTGGAGTCGGAGAGAATCATCAGTTTTATTTCTTATTAGGCTTGTTTATAACTATACTCTAAGTTTAGAGTGCTTTCTCATATTTAGTTTTATGTTTGTTTATAGTTGAAAATATATCAAATGATATTTTAATTGTCACCTATATTGTCACCTACTAAATAGCCCATTATGACTTGTACATTTTACCTAAAACAACCTAACTCATTAAAAGAATCACTTATTTATTTTTCATGTTACTTTAAAGAAGAAAACAGAAAATTTGTGTATTCTACAGGAGAGAAAATAAAACCTATACATTGGAGTAAAGAAAACAATCAACCGAT
>JAAEZL010000196.1:2078-3065 GCA_018222875.1 Algicola sp. | reverse complement strand
GCTAAAGATGCTGGTACTATCAATATTCAATTAGGTCGTTATGTTGAAACTTTTATGGCGATTGAATCTGAATGTAAGAGAATGGAAGAAAATTTTACTTCAAGTTATTTAAAGGAATCATTCGATTCAAGGTTTAAAAAATCATCAACTAAGAAAAATATATTCTTTGATGCTTATGATAAGTTCATGGACGAAAAACAAATGCATAAACTTTGGAAACCAGCAACAGTAAAAAGATATTATAATATTAAGAATCACTTATTAAAATTTGAGGAGGAGAAAGGTTATAAACTTACCTTTAGTTCTATCAATGAGAACTTTTACAGCCTCTTCACTGATTTCTGTTATAATACCCAAAATCATTATACCAACACTTTGGCAAGAAATGTTGGTCTGTTCAAGACGTTCATGTTTTGGGCTTATAAAAATAATTATACCTACAAGGACACATTCAAAGAATTTAAAAAGCCCGAGAAAGCTATTACCAAAGAGGTAGCTCTTTCATTGGAGGATGTAGAAGTGATTTTTAACTTTGAATGTGAATCTGAAAGTCAAGAAAGAGTTAGAGATGTTTTTGTATTTCAATGTCTAACAGGTTTGAGGTATGGTGAGATGAAGAAGATAAATAAGCGAAATATTGATAATAATCGAATTCTATTGAAAGAAGAAAAAGATTCAAACAAGAGTGAAAGAGAAGTGCCTCTATTTGAAATATCAAATTACATTCTCAAAAAATACAATTACAAACTACCATTAATTTCAAATCAAAAGCAAAACGAGTTAATTAAGGTATTACTGAAAGACGCAGAGTTTACTCATGATGTTGAATATACAAGGGTAAAAGGTGTAGAGCAAAAGTTAATTGTGAAGCCATTCTATAAAAGGGTTTCAACACATACAGCGCGTAGAACTTTTATTACTATTATGAGAAATAGAGGGATTGCTGATAAAACAATTATGAGCATTACAGGTCATAAAGATGTAAAG
>JAAEZL010000196.1:0-2068 GCA_018222875.1 Algicola sp. | reverse complement strand
AATTACCAAAACTTAAATCGATTTAATTTTAGTCTATGGAAAATACTGATTTAATAAATCGATTGGATAAATATTGGCAATATAACAAACCAAATTTTATAGGAATTTTACAAAATTATGATTTATCTAATTTGGATGATAACCTCATAGAAATATTAATTGATAAAAAGGTCTACATAAAACGAAAAATGTGGAGTTTTGAAGGTTGGATTGAAGAGTATGAAGTAGATCGCGAGCAATATAATGCGTTTGGCGATATTATAGCTTATAGTCCATATTACTATGAAATCAATCCGCTATTAATAAAAGAAACATTTTTATTGGTTAGAAATTTTATTGAAAATCAAAGTTATATTACAGAAGATTTTGTGCTTGATTTAAAGTTCAAGGCGAATTCTAAGTTTAATCAAAAATCCAAAAGAAAATATCTCAAAAAACTATATGAAAGTTATTTTCCTAAAGACGTGGAATTCGCATCGTTTTCAACTTTAGCAGATAATAGTAAAAAATTATACGGAGTACATCAAGCTTGGTATGAGTTATTTTTCGATTTAGTAGGTAGTGATTCCGAATCTTTTTTGGGATTGTACTTGACTAATTCTGAGGGTGAGATAACTTTAGAAACAAGTATCGCAAAAATTGTTGAATTGGCTATGGAAATTGACGATGAATTTAAAGATTTTGTTGAGCAATGGGAAATTTTTTATAAAGCAGAGTTGATTTTAAATGAAATTCTTTTTCTAATTGAAGAAACAGATGCTGAGAGACATGTAATTGTAGACAAGACAGATAGTAATAGTAACTGTGAAGAAATAGTTGGTAATTCAAATGATGTATTATCAATGAAAGAATTATCAGCTTTAGAAGTTGCTTATTATCGCTATTACATGATAGAAGCTAATGAGTCTTTTGAGAAAAGTTTTACGACCCTAAAAGAAGCCTATGAAAATTTAGGTTCAAAATGTGACGTTAACAGTAAAAATATTCAACTTTCTTACAATAAAATTAGTGTTGATAAAGAGTTACGAACCAAAGCAAACAGATGGCAGATGATTGAGAAAACCATTCCATTTTTAACTGCCAAAGCGAGAAAAATTGCACAAATAGAACTTAATATGTCAAAATGTAATTCGTAGTACCTACTACGTAGCTACTATCAACATTTTTCCTATTCAGATAGATATAGTTTAGCGGTATTATTCACTTAAAAAACTATATAAAATGAGGAAAATTCTCCAAGTTGAAGAACTTACAAAACAAGAGTTATTGAGTCACATAGGTGATATCATAGACAAAAAATTGGCTCCATTCGCCGCAATAAACAAAGATGAAAAGTTATCTGTAAAAGAGGTGGCTGAAGAATTAGGAGTCGTTGACTTAACAATTCATAATTATATTAAAAAAGGGATACTTCCAGCTTTTAAAATCGGGCGTCGAGTCTTCATAAACCGCTCCGATATTGACCAAGCTCTTAAAGAGGTTAAATCTTTAAAATATCAGAGATAAGAATGGGACAAATCGAAACACATAAAGGATTTATTAAACTGTTTAGGTCTATTACTGATTGGGAGTGGTACACAGAAATTAATACTTGTAAACTGTTATTTCATTGTTTGCTTAAGGCTAATTATAGTAAAAAGAAATGGCAAGGAATTACTGTAAATAAAGGCGAGTTTATTACGTCTTATGAACAGTTAGCTGTGGAAACTGGTCTAACAGAAAGTAAAGTGAGAACTGCTATGACCAAACTTGAGAGTTCAGCAGATATAACTACAAACAAGACAAGTAGGTACACTAAAGTCAAGGTGAATCCTAAATTTTTTGGAAACGATTTAAATGACCGAAAAGATAGCTTACAAAATGACACTCAATATGTAACACAATTAGCAATCAAATCTCATAGCAATAACAATCAAATCGCAACAACTAAGAATATTAATATTAATGAATTAAAGAAAAGAAAAGAAAGATTTAGAGAGAGTGTATTCTCTCACACTCAATTTTCTAAATCAATTTTAAATGCTTTTTTTAATCATTGGTCTGAAACAGATTCAAATAATACTAATAT
>JAAEZL010000195.1:1652-4199 GCA_018222875.1 Algicola sp. | reverse complement strand
CTAACTAACCAACTAAATGAAAAATGTATAATCCTTTAGTGAAGATAATCGCTAAACGTTTAAGATCATCGTAAGCATTCTACATTACATATATTGCAAATGGTGTGCCAAACTCGATTTGCGCGTATCAAATGTTTAATATATATTTGATATCAAAATAATATCATATTGAATTATTTAACTTAAACCAATTATAATGAAAGAAGAAAAAATAATAGTCCCAGCAAATGGCTACATGATGCTTTTTGTGTTCCTTATTTTATTTTTTGGAGGTATTATCACTATGATTACCTTAAAAAACCCTTGGCTGTTACTCTCAGTGATCACTGGCGTATTTATTGCTCCAGGCTTTATTATGGTTCAGCCAAATGGATCTAGAGTGCTTTTGCTCTTCGGAGAATATGTTGGCACTGTAAAAAAGAATGGCTTCTATTGGGTTAATCCATTTTATACGAAAAAGAAAATCTCGCTAAGGGCTAGCAACTTTGACAGCGAGCGCTTAAAAGTAAACGACAAACTTGGTAATCCGGTTATGATAAGCACCATTTTAGTCTGGCGTGTTCAAAACACTTACAAAGCAGCTTTCGACGTTGATAATTATGAAAATTTTGTTCGTGTTCAAACAGATGCAGCGGTAAGAAAATTAGCAAGCATGTATCCATATGACAATTTTGCAGACGAAGGTGTTGATGAAGACATTACTTTGCGCTCTTCTGTAAATGAAGTTAGCACAGCTCTTGAAAAAGAAATTGATGAGCGTCTTACTACTGCTGGTATAGAAGTTCTTGAGGCAAGAATCGGTTATCTTGCCTACGCAAATGAAATTGCAAATGCCATGTTGAAACGTCAGCAGGCAACAGCAATTGTAGCTGCAAGACATAAAATTGTTGAAGGTGCTGTTAGTATGGTTGAAATGGCTATAGAGCAATTAAGCAAAAAAGAAGTGGTTCATTTAGATGAAGAACGCAAAGCCGCTATGGTGAGTAATTTAATGGTTGTTTTGTGTGGTGATAAAGACGCCTCACCTGTACTCAACACAGGAACATTAAGTCACTAGTATGAATAAACACCAAACATACAGTATTGCCATTGGAGTCGCATTAGGAAGTAGTTTCGGAACTACTATTGGAGCGGTCACCGGAAAAGTTGCATTGGGAATTGTGTATGGCTCACTCATTGGATCAATCATTGGTGTGGTGCTAGCTTTAGTAATTTTTAAGGATAAAAATGATAAAAACAACAAAACACCATGAAAGAATATAAAGTTGTAAGTCCGAAACTAGGTTTTAGAAAAACCGTTGAAAAATTAGAAGATGTACTAAACAATCATGCTCGAGAAGGCTGGGAAGTTAATAGCATCGTTACAAATCAACACTTGATTTCATTTATTGTATTCGAACGTAATAAAAACAGATAACCATGAAAACTGGCAGACCTAAAATTAAAGTTCCTTTAGAAGGTGTAGATATTATTCTCGATATTCTTTCTGCAACGGTATTAATTTTATTAATTGCATATACTGTTATTTCATATTCTGAATTACCTGAAACCATTCCATCACATTTTAATGCATATGGCGAAGCTGATGCTTATAGTAACAAAAGAATGATATGGTTGCTTCCTGCTTTAGGCATTGTTTTCTTTTTCGGTTTATATACTTTAAACAAGTATCCACATATTCACAATTATATGGTTAATATTACTGAAGACAATGCGCTTAAAAATTACAGATTTAGTACTAGAGTAGTTAGATTTACAAATCTATTTGTATTGGTAGTCTTTGTTTTTGCTTGTTTTACAATTGTACAATCTGCAAAAAACAACACTGTCGCTCTTGGAAGTTGGTTCTTACCGGTTGTTATCGGCTTTAGTGTAGTATTACCAATCGTAATCATAGTCTATCGAAAAAGAATAAACAGATGAAAACGTTCAATTTATGTATCCTTTTACTTGTTTTGGCGAACCCAATGTTTGGTCAAGACTCTATTGCTTCTGAAGACATTCTAATCACAAATGACAGCATTCAGTTGCCAGGAACTTTAACTTATAGTACAAACTTAAAGTCGCAATCCTTAGCCATTTTTATTCACGGTTCAGGTAATGTTGACCGAAATGGGAATCAAGCTACGATGAATGCAAATGCCAATTACATTAAAATGCTCAATGATAGTTTAGTGTCTAAAGGAATTGCATTTTACAGATTCGATAAAAGAACAGCCACACCATCTAACATGAAATTTATTATGTCTAATATGACATTTGAAGGGTTTGTAGACGATATTAATGTTATTATCAACACGTTTAAAGACGATGATAGATTTTCCTCAATAACCCTTATTGGTCATAGTCAAGGTTCATTAATTGCGATGTTGGTTGACCATTCTCATATTGACAACTACATTTCACTTGCTGGTCCTAGCCAGTCTGTAGACCAAACGATTGTTGAACAGGTCAGGTTTCAAAATGGAGATGTAATAGCGAACAAAGTGGAATCTCATTTTAAAGAACTGTCTGAAAAAGGAAGTATTGAAAATGTAGACCCTATGC
>JAAEZL010000195.1:0-1642 GCA_018222875.1 Algicola sp. | reverse complement strand
ACCCTATGCTCATGTCGTTATTTAACAAGCCTAGTCAGCCTTTTATGTTGTCGTGGATGGCTTATGATCCTTCGGAAGAAATTAAATCCGTTAAACTGCCTATTCTAGTTTTAAACGGAACTAAAGATATACAAGTTTCAGTAAGTGATGCTGAAACATTACATAAATCGAATCCGAAATCGAAACTGGTCATTATCGACAACATGAATCATGTATTAAAAACTATTGAAAAAGACGAAGATAATATGGCTTCCTACATGTCTTCAGATTATCCTTTATCTGAAGAATTAGTAGAAGTGATTGCAACCTTTATAAAACAATAAGATGTCTAAAAAGAAAGCATTTGCATTACGAATAAACGAAGATATGCTCAAAGCCATTGAAAAATGGGCTGCTGATGAATTCAGAAGCACCAATGGTCAGATTGAGTGGATGCTCATGCAATATTTAAAAGAAAAAAACAGACAGCCTAAAAAGAAAAAAGAAAGCGACTCATAGAAAGTCGTTTTTTTTATGCGCTTTTATTTTGGTATTTTGCGTCCTTAAAATTTTGTTTATGGATACTACGCAATTAATTGAAGCAAAACCGTTTTTCACTGATGATACTATAGTTTTCGGATTATTGATGTTAACGTTAGGGTTTGTTTTTTACACATCTACAAGTAAGAACAGTTTTTGGAAAAAATTCTACAAATATATTCCTGCATTATTAATGGCATATATGCTGCCTGCAGCTTTAACGACTTTCGGAATAATTGCTCCGGAATGGGGTTTGGAAAACGAGCAAGGTGCATTGGTAGAAACCACTGGAAAATCTCAAGCGTATTACATTGCGAGTAGGTTTATGTTACCTGCTGCCTTGGTGCTTATGACCATTAGTATCGACTTAAAAGCTGTGTTTAATTTAGGATGGAAAGCCTTAGCTATGTTCGGCACTGGAACTTTAGGTATTATTATTGGTGGACCTATTGCTGTTTTTTTAATTGCATTAGTATCGCCGGAAACTGTAGGTGGCGCTGGTGCTGATGCCGTTTGGAGAGGCCTTTCCACACTTGCAGGAAGCTGGATTGGTGGTGGAGCCAATCAAGCAGCTATGTTAGAAATTTATCAGTACAATACAACAAATTATGCAGGTATGGTAATTGTTGATATTGTAGTTGCGAATATCTGGATGGCTATTCTTTTATTAGGTATTGGTAAACAAGAAAAAATTGACAAATGGCTAAAAGCAGACAATAGCTCTATTGAAATCTTAAAAGAAAAAGTTTCCAGTTATGCTGCAAGCATTTCCAGAAACCCAACACTGGCAGATTTCATGGTTATCTTAGGAATTGCATTCACAGTTGTTGGTTTTGCTCATTTTGGTGCGAACGAAATTTCTGAATTTTTAAAGTCTAACGTTGACGTTGTAAGTGATAAAAAATCGGCATGGTCTTCGTTTGGGTCTCAATTTTTCTGGATGATTACAATAGCCACAACTTTGGGAATAATACTATCATTTACCAGAATAAAAAAATATGAAGGTGCAGGTGCAAGTAAAATAGGAAGTGTGTTCATTTATATTCTTGTTGCAACTATTGGTATGAAAATGGATCTTACAAAAATTGTCGATAATCCAGGGTTAATTGTTGTTGGTTTAGTT
>JAAEZL010000194.1 GCA_018222875.1 Algicola sp. | reverse complement strand
ACAAGGGGGTCAATTTGAGTCCGTTTTTTGGGGGTCAATTTGTCCGATATATCCAATTTTAAGAAAAAACAATGAAAAAACAAATTTTAAACTTAACATTCCTGTTCACTCTGTTGTCAATTATTAGCTGCAGCCAGAATGAAACTTCTCCGAAAAAAGGCACATTTGACTTCAGCTCAATAACAAGACCTGAACCAAACTATTGTAAGGGTTGTGGGAACTCCCAGATAGCTGAAGATAAATGTATTGATGGTGTTTGTATGGAAGAGTCATTAGGAATTTGCCCTGAAGATGAAACTGAAGCTGTTGCTGATGCAGCAAATGTAACATACGACTTAAGTGAACCCTTAGCTTATGAAATTAGAGATAGTTTTATGATAAATTCGAATAAGGGACAAGAATACATTACCTATTTTTATGAAGTTGGGAGTTATATCTACAATAATAATCTCATTGATGCCACTAATATCGTTGATTTTTTGGCATTTGCACATATGATTTATGATCAAACTGATGTGCTTCGAAATGGATCATCTACAGATATAGTGGTAAATTCAGCATTTAGAACAGAAGCCTTACTTTGGACAGGGCTTGTAACCAGTTCGAGTCCTCCACCTTACATTGCCAACATGATTACTACTATTGAGGCTGATCTAGTTGTCTTAGAAAATAAAACAAAATCACAGGTTGAAGCTTTACTTTAATATTTGGCTGAAATTTCTATTTCTGGTGACCGCCATAGGCTGTATTGTCTCTTGTTCAAAGACTAAGCCATCTGTTATTGGGAGATATTCTTCGCATATGCCCAAAAATCCTTTGGTTGTTTATAAATTAGAAAATGAGCATGACGCGAAAGTAACACCCATGTGGGTTATGATGGTCTATTTACGACAAGACTCCAGTTTTATAATGGGTTCTTGTGATTTGCAAATATGGGAAGCAGGTAATTATTTGTTTGAAGGAGATAGCCTGTTAATGTACAACATATATAGTTTCAAAGATGAAGCGCAATTGCCTGACAGGATTTGTTACTATGATAAACAGAAAAAGTCAATATTTTACAGATATCCTAATAAATTAAAAAATGACTATCCCCAGTATGACGAAATGGTAGCTATCCTGGAACATGGTTTTCTGAAAGGTCATAGTGGGTTTCTCAGGAACGAAAATTGGTCATTAGATTCATTGTACAGGTACAACGTTTTTTTACCTTATGATGAACAAATGATTTGGGTTGACAGCGCTCTATCCGTCTCAAAATATAACCACTAGTTGAACTGAAAAAGGGAGAATAAACTCTTCTCCCTTTTATTGAACTTAAGAAAATGACACAAATTAAGATTATTCTTTTAAGCTTACTACTCTATACTAATTGCAGCATAGCTCAGACCTGTGGGTATGACTCAATTGTAGGCTTGATTAATTTTAAAGATTATAACTCTTATGCGATTAATGACCCAGGTTTAATTGATTTCTACATTCCAGTAGTCTTTCATGTTATTTATAATTCAGATAATGACAATATTCATGATAGTGTTATTTTAAATCAATTGGATATTCTAAATGAATGCTTCTTTTTTTGTGAGGACACCATTCGTGATCAATTTAAAGAAATTGTAGCATGTCCTAGAATCTTGTTTTACTTAGCAAGTAGCGACCCATATGGAAAATCTACATCTGGAATAACTAGAAACTATACTTACAGAAAATCATTTAATTCTAGTGATTCAATCTATAAGTTTGACACTCCTAAGTACAAAATTTACGGTGGCGTTGATGCTTGGGATACCGATCGATATCTGAATATTTGGGTTTGTAATTTAGAATCTTTAAACGTGAACAATAGTTCACTTCTGGGGTATGCGTTTCCGCCAACTTATGCGAAAAATTGGGATCAAAATTCTTTTGTTGCAGTTGAAAGGCAAGGCGTAGTAATGAGCAATAAAGCTATAGGGTCTAACAACCCATTTGGAAACCCGCAATACTCCAAAACCCTAGTTCATGAAATGGGTCATTATTTTGGTTTGAAGCATATATGGGGTGATAAAACCTCCGATTGTAATGATGATGATGGGATAGATGACACACCTTTATCTTCTAACCCAAGTTTTTCTTGTAGCTTGAGTAAAAATACATGTGAGTCAGGTATGGAAGATTTACCCGATATGATAGAAAATGCAATGGATTACGCACCATCAAGCTGCAGTGGATATTTCACCAAAGGTCAAGTGCAACGAATAACTATAAATCTTTTAAATTTCAGACCAAAACTGTATTCAGCAGAACCTAGGGAAGCTACAGAAATCCGTTTTGAGATATTTCCAAACCCTGCTCAGTCGGTTTTCTTTATTTATAATAATTCCTTAGATATTAGGAATCGAAAATATGAAATATTTAATAGCAATGGAGTCCTTGTTTATAAAACTCAATCAGCAGAGAGGAAGGTCTTAATTAAAATTCCATCGAGTAATTTATCAAATGGAATTTATTATGTGAGAGTTCATTCCGAGTCAAAAGTTGAAGTTAAAAAGGTTTTCATTAATTCAGCTTTTTAACATAGGCTTGAGTTGATGTTCTCATTTTTGTAACCGTCCCTAAAATTCGGACGGCAAATAACACGATAAAAAAAGTTAAATTTAAGCAGTCAAAAAGGCTATTGATGTAGGACGATGAAATGTATAGATTTACACTTTCCAGCAATCTAATACACGTAATAACATCTTTTTTAGCGTGCTAGAAACTTTTGAATCTTTTCGAGTTTTCCCTTTAATAGCATCCCTTTTAATCTTTCTTAATTCTGTTTCGGTTAAGATCTTCTCATTGCAGAATTCGATGAAATTGAGGGTTTCAACTAACCCTTTTAAACTCATTTCAATATGTTCTTTTAACCAGGATATGAATTCTGGACGAGAGTTCACAAGTTTAGTTAGTAATTTAATATCATCAGGGTTTTTAATATGATTATGAATATAGTCAACTGAAAGCCCCTCGTAATGGACGATACTTATTCGTATTCGATTCAATTTTTTGAATTCCCTTTTTCTGAAAGCTAACAACCATGCAATATTTTCCTGAGTGTGATACTCTTTAGGGATAAAGCTATTGATCCTTGAAAAGTATACCTCCTTTTGTGAGATATTCTCTGGAAAGAATAATGCAAGTAAGTCTCCAATTCTGTCCCAATAATTATATAGTTTTTCGACGGCTGAATTTGCAAACATATAAAATCGAACATCTGACAGGTCCATGTGGTTTGCATATATAGTTTTATTGTTATCTAATCGTATTGGATTATCTAAGGGAGAAGTCAGGTGTTCACTATGCAGAATGGTTAGGGCGGTGTAGTACATAATTTCATTTGAAACTGTTCTTAATTCTTCAAATGTTCTATGACTATCAAATTTTAGTTTTTGGGAAACATTTTCTATAGAATATAGCTCAACTAGTTTGCCAATGAGTTGATAGTATCTTAATAGTACTTGAGTGTTATTTATCGTATACTCCCTATTAAGACCTTCAATTGATTTCAAGTTTTCTGCTCTATAGATGTTTATTACTCGTCGTTGGTGCTCCCAAATTATTTCCAGATTTGAATATGCTTCTAATTTCATTTCAGTCTTTGATTTTCTCCGTAAAAATGTAAAAGTACATTTAGAGCGTGTAATTAGTTAAGACCCTTATACTTTGGGCAATTTTTTATTTGTCTGTTTCAAAAAGATATTCCCTACCCCCACAAAGACCCCTACTCCGTTTCGAGTCGGAGGGTACCCCCCTGATCATTAGATCAGAAATCTAATGGTACTCTCAATAAAAATTCAATTTAAAAAATGGTAACCATTATTAATTATCGCAAAAGTCAGAATTCAGACGGAGAAGAGTTCTTTAGTCTGATCCTGCAAGGAGGTTTAGAAACAGTGAAGTCACAAGTCACTGGAAACCTGTATTTAACTGCTCGAAAGGCTTCGATTCCAACCACATTTGATGAAGCTACTTGTAAGTCTCTAGTCCAGACTAAGATGCCTGGTAGCATTGAAAAGGTATCAGTGGATCCTTACGAATACACCATAGAAGATTCAGGTGAAGTAATTACACTGGAGCATTCTTGGAAGTACAATCCTGACGAGCAAAGTATGGAAGAAGCGGTCTTCGAACCTCATAAACAAGTAGGCGTCGAGGCTTAATTCTATTGCCTTAGAAGAAATAATTAAAAGGA
>JAAEZL010000006.1:54360-60286 GCA_018222875.1 Algicola sp. | reverse complement strand
AAGTTCCTGAAAGTAGCGTAAATTGATAACTTCCTGGTAATGTGGTTTCAGTTTTTTGATATCACGAAGCAATTTAGCGAGATTTTGTTCGGTAATGAGGTTGTCTTCAGGAGAAGGAGATTCATCAATGATTGCATGAAAATCATCATCTTCATCGGTATTTATAGTATGAGAAATGGAGGATTTACGTTTTCGTAATAAATCAATATGAATATTTTTGGAAATGGTAATTAACCAGGTTTTGAATTCATACTTGTCTTTATATGTATGAATTTTATCGAACGCTCTTGAAAAGGTTTGAATGGTGATGTCTTCAGCATCATTTTCATTTTCAGTACGTTTTAGCTGGAATCCGTAAACACTATTCCAAAACGTATCCAGTAAAAAATTAAATGCTATCTGGTCGTTGTTTTTTGCTTTTTCAATGGCTTCTTTTACTTCCAATAGTCTGGTTTTGATATCATATTTTTTATAAATATAAAGAATTGAAAGCCAATTAAAAATAACTCCAGGAATGGACTTAATAAAGGAAGGTCTTTTTCATCCAGTTTTTTTGACGCAAGAAAGAGGTTAGTAAGTTGAATTATAAATCTTAACACGATTAGGCATAAGACTATTTTCCATTGAAACATTGTAATCATTAATACGATAGCTAACAACCAAAACAGTAATTGAGAACTATAAAATGTTGCTAAAAGAATCTTGTGTTTTAATTTATAGTGATTAGCTGTGCTTATATGTCTTCGTTTTTGCAACGTCCACTCTTTTAATGTCTTTTTAGGAATTGATTCTGTAAAGCTGTTTTTAGATATACAAATTGTTGTGTTTGAAGCATTAGCTGTTTGGTTGACAAATAAATCATCATCTCCAGATTTAATATGCATGTGTTGCATAAACCCATTAGCTTCAAAAAATTGTTCCTTTCTATAGGCTAAATTTCTTCCCACAGCCATGTATGGTTGACCTAATGATGCATAGGAGAGATATTGTATTGCTGTTAAAAAGGTTTCGTAACGAATGAGTTTATTGATAAACGAACCCTTAATTTTTTTATAAGCACCATAGCCTAAAACAATGGTTTTATCATTGGTAAAATGCGAACTCATTTCCTGAATCCAATATTTTGAAAGCGGTTTACAATCTGCATCTGTGAACAGTAGAAAATTATGTGTAGCAGCTTTTATACCCAGAGTTAGCGCATACTTTTTATTACCCCAAAATTTTTCAATAGGCTTAACATTTACAATTTTGATGTTGTTATGTTGTTCTTTGAAGCTCTCTAAAACTCTTAAAGTACTATCCTTTGAATTATCATTAATCAGCACAACTTCAAAATCAGGATATTCCTGAGCCATGATTAATGGTAAGAACGTCTTGAGATTTTTGGCTTCATTTTTAGCACAAATAATAACTGAAACAGCAATGTTCTTTTGATTAGGTTTTGCCGCTTTATACCTGTTAAGACTGTTGAAAATTAGTCCGTAATAAAAAACCTGAATACCTACAGTAGCAATAAATACGTAGAATGCTATATCTAAGATATTCATTAATGATTAAGAATGTTGTGGTTCGTTGCAATTTTCAAATTGGTCAGGAGTTTTTCCACAAAAACCACAGGCTTCACCTTCTTGATTTAGCATGGGGTTTTGGCTTGCACATGTACCAGCAAACTTCCCATCTTTCTTTGCCCAGATTTTAATGGCGATACCAGCTACACCTAGACCTAAAAGTATTAATGTAATGATGATGAGTTTCATAAACGAAGGTTAAAAATTGGTTGCAAAGATACAATTTTTCAAATGTTTTATTGAAGAAATTCTTAAGATAGTCTTTTAGCGGTCTGGATATTTGTATAAAACAGATTTTTAAAACTCCTAGAACATTATCTTAAGCGTTTTGATGTGTTGTTGGAGAAGGATGTACAACTACTTGGCTGCTTTTTCAAAATGTGAAATAAGCTTCTTTTGCGCTATTTTTGGCTTCTTCACTTCGCTTTGTGTGATGAAGGAAACAAATTAATAGATTCAAAATAAAGAATGCCACTTTTGTTAGTTTCAAAAGTGGCTTTCGATTTTATATTAATCGCTATTAATTATTTCGTTTATTGTTTAGATCTATTTCAGCAACAGCGCTATCTGCTTCTGTTCTATTTGAACGATCTTTGTCTTGAATTGTTATACTTAATGCTAATGCATCTTTAACGTAAGGTATAGATTGTAATTTTTTCTGAGAAGCATCTAATATCCCTAAGTTAATCATTCTATCTTGCATTTCAGCCCAAAGTTGATAATTTTGATCTTCAGGTAACTGAGGTAAAGATACAACGTCAATCATAGATGTTTCATCAACAGGATTAATGTAAGCTACAGTTTTTAAATCTTTAGCACGACCATTTCCTCTGAACACATATTTTTCAGTTTCGGGATTGTTGAGTTTCATAAACTCATCCATCAAATTATCGAGTCTTTTATTATTTTCTTCGATATCACTTCTTAAGTCGAAAATTTCATCAACAACCACTTGATTTTCATTTAATAAATCAGTGTTCTGTTGTGTTTTCATATAATATCCTCCAGCAAAAAGTAAAGCAACTACGCTCGCAGCAATACTATACCAAGGAGTTTTTCGATACGTCTTATCTAATTTTATAACAGGAACAGTATCTTCTTCGATATCTTCTAAAACAGAATCTAAGATAAATTCTGGCGCTTCTACTGCATTAGCTTTGGCAATAATTTCGAGGTTATCCTGAAGCCTTTTGTATTCGCTTTCCACTTCCGGATAGGTGTCAATAAAATGTTCTACTTTCAGACGTTCTAAAGAAGATGTTTCATCCAGTATGTACTTATCAAGTAAACCAGATTGAAAAAAAGTATGTAGTTTTTTTTCCATGAGTACTATATTTTAAGGATCATAAATTTTTTTTAGTTCTCGTAATCCTATTTTTAATCTAGACTTAATGGTACCTAACGGAATGTCTAATTCTTCACTTGCTTCCTGTTGGGTCATGCCTTCAAAAAACAACGCTTTTAATACGATTTGATACTTTTCGTCTAGCCTTGCCACATGCTCTTTTAAATCTAATACATCTTGATTTAAATTCGCAGTTGGTAAGATATATACGTTTGATTTATCAATTTGGACTTCTTTATCAAATCGATTGTTGAAACTTCTTAGTTTATCTATGGCTGTGTTTTTTGCAATTCGGTACAGCCAAGTAAAGAGTTTCGCTTTTTTAGCATCGTATTTTTTTGCATTTTTCCAGACCTTTACGAATGTTTCCTGCAATGCGTCTTGAGCAATTTCTTCGTTAACAGTAACTTTTAGTATTACACCATAGAGGCTGTCTGAATAATTTTCATAGAGAAGATTAAGGGCTTTTTTATCACCTTTTCCAAGTAATTGTACGATTTGTTGTTCTAAAGGTGTGCTCAAAAAAAATTAAATTTTGTAAAAATCGAATTTGAAATGATCCAAATATCTATTTATGTTCGTATATATAAGTGGTTGGTAAAGTTAATTAAAATTAACGGTACAAAATTAAAATTTATATCTGTAGAAATTAAACTTTCTTTCTTGAGAAATTGATTAATAGCTTTTTCAAATTTTTACAGTAAAACAAAAGTCTCAATGTATTGAGGCTTTTTGTTTTTAAATAATATTCACTTCAGCTTCTATAGCAATGTCAAAAAGCCGCATTACAGTATTTTGAATGAGTTTTGATAATTTTAAGATATCATTACCACTGGCTCCTCCATAATTCACCAAGACCAGAGCTTGCTTTTTGTGTACACCATAATTACCTAAGGTTTTACCTTTAAATCCAGCCGTTTCAATCAGCCAGCCTGCAGGAATTTTTACATCATCTTCTGAAATCACATAGTGTGGTACATCTGGAAAGCTATCTTGAAGTTTCAAAAACGCATCTTTACTTATGATTGGATTTTTGAAAAAACTACCACTATTTCCTATCTCTTTTGGATCAGGTAATTTACTTTGTCTGATTGCAATCACTGCTTTTGAAATATCTTGGATTGTAGGATTTGATATTTGCATGTGTTCTAATTCTGAAGCAATGGCTCCATAATTGGTGTGTAGTACATGATTGTTTGTTGTTAATTTAAAAACAACACTAACAATGATGTATTTTCCTTTAGCGTCTTCTTTAAAAATAGAATTGCGATAGTCAAAATGACAATCGCTGTTTGAAAAGGTCTCAATCTCTAAAGTTTCAAGGTTTAGAGCATCACAAGAATAAAAAGTGTCTTTTAGTTCTACACCATAAGCACCAATGTTTTGAATCGGACTTGTACCGACATTTCCAGGTATTAATGATAAATTTTCTAAACCTCCGAAGTTGTTTTCTAAAGTCCATAACACAAACTCATGCCAGTTTTCTCCTGCTTCAGCCTTAACCAAAACAGTATCATTAGATAGTGATAAAATATGTTTTCCTTTTAAATTTATATGCAACACAAGGGCTTCCATGTCTTTTGTGAGCAACATATTGCTTCCACCACCTAATATAAACTTAGGGAGTTCAGATTTTGTCGAGTAAATAGATATTAAATCAGTAACGGAAGTAACAGAAACAAACTGTTTCGCTTTTACATCGATACCAAACGTATTAAATGGTTTTAGAGATATGTTGTGTTGAATCTGCACTAGTCTTTGTAAACTTTTAAGGCTTCTTTTAAAATGTTTACAGCTTTTACAAGACTATCTTTGTTTAATACATAAGCAATTCTAATCTGGTTTAAACCAACGCCTGGAGTACTGTAAAACCCTGCAGCAGGAGCAACCATGACTGTTTCACCATTAACATCAAAAGATTCTAAAAGCCATTGTGCAAAAGCATCCGAATTTTTGATTGGTAATTGCGCGATACAATAAAATGCACCTTTAGGATTGGCAACTTGCACGCCTTCAATTTTGTTGAGTTCTTCAATAAGAACATTTCTGCGTTCAACATACTCATTAATGACATCATCAAAATAACTTTGTGGTGTATCTAAAGCAGCTTCACTTGCAATTTGAGCGAGCGTTGGCGGACTTAAACGTGCTTGTGCAAACTTTAAAGCTGTTTTAATGACCTCTTTGTTTTTAGAAACCAGACAGCCAATTCGAGCACCACACATACTGTATCGTTTTGATACAGAATCAATAACTATGGCATGGTTTTCTAATCCTTCTTCCTGTAAAATTGAATAGTGAGTAATACCATCATAGGCAAATTCTCTGTAAACTTCATCAGCTAGCAAAAACAAATCATGCTTTTTAACGATGTCTGCAAGTTTTCTTATTTCTTCCTTAGAATAGAGATAACCTGTTGGGTTTCCGGGATTGCAAATAAGGATTGCTTTGGTTTTTGGAGTTATTAATTTTTCAAATTCTTCAATTGGAGGTAAGGCAAAATTATTTTCAATTTTTGATATTACAGGAACTACTTTTACACCTGAAGCAGTTGAAAATCCGTTGTAGTTGGCATAAAAAGGTTCAGGAATAATAATCTCATCATCAATGTCTGCAATGCTTCCGAAGGCAAATAACAAAGCTTCACTTCCTCCAGTCGTTACAATAATATCATCGTGTTTGACATGAATGTCCTTCTTGGCATAATAATTCGCAATTTTTTGTCGGTAACCTTCAGACCCTTCAGATCTTGTGTAGGCTAAAATATCTAAAGAGTGAATCTTAACCGCATCTAAAGCTATTTGAGGTGTTTTTATGTCTGGCTGACCAATATTTAAATGATAGACTGTTTTTCCTTGTTTATAGGCGTTTTCAGCATAAGGCACTAACTTTCGTATTGGAGATTCAGGCATTTGCAGCCCTTTTTTTGAGATTCTTGGCATGTTGTTTTATTTAAAGTGGTAAAGTTCTGAAAATTATCTTAAAGTTTATTTAAAAATCGAAGCTAATAAAC
>JAAEZL010000006.1:39645-54350 GCA_018222875.1 Algicola sp. | reverse complement strand
TTAATTACGGTCCAACTCATGCTAAAAAAGAATCTTTTAATACTGTTTTTGTTATTTGCCTTTGCATCTTCTTTTTCCCAGACTTATTTTAACTTACCAAGTTTAGAGAAAGATAAAATACGATTTGACCTTGTTGGTAACCTGATTATTCTTCCGGTTGAGCTCAATGGTGTTGAATTGTCCTTTGTTTTAGACTCTGGAGTTAGTAAACCTATATTGTTTAATCTGGCCAATATTGACTCACTTCAAGTCAATAAAGTAGAAACTATTTTATTAAGAGGTCTTGGTGGAGGAGATGCTGTTGAAGCTATTAAATCAAAAAACAATTTCTTAAGTATAGGTAATGCCCTAAACATCAATCAGGATATCTATGTGGTTTTTGATACTTCAATTAATTTCACACCTAGATTGGGAGTTCCTGTACATGGTATTATAGGCTATGATTTGTTTAAGGATTTTATTGTTGAAATTAATTATGCCTCAAAATATATCGTACTTCATAAACCTGAAAGCTATACTTACCGGAAATGTAGAAAATGTGAAACGTTTGAATTGTCTTTTTACAGAAACAAACCATTTATTTTTGGTGAAGTAGAAGTTGACTCTAATTTTGTTCCAGTAAAACTTCTAATTGATACAGGAAGTAGTGACGCATTATGGATTTTTGAAAATGAAGAGAAAGGCCTTGTTCCAACAGATAACATGTATTTTGAAGATTTTCTGGGGAAAGGCTTGAGTGGTAACATTTATGGTAAACGCTCTAAAATAAAAAAATTCAGACTAAAACGTTTTGAGCTTAATGATGTAAATACGGCTTTTCCTGATTCAACTTCCATCAGCTTAGCACGAAAGAATACACTGCGAAATGGTAGTATTTCTGGCGAAGTATTAAAGCGTTTCAATCTTATCATCGATTATAAGAACAAAAAATTAACGCTAAAGAAGAATAGAAATTTTAGAGATTCGTTTTCTTACAACAAAAGTGGCATCATCATTGAACAAAATGGTGTTGTTATTATAAGGGAGCGGGAAAAGCGTTCTGGTTTGGGTTATAATGATCAAACCGATTCAAATGTTCACGTAGAGACCATTACACATTACAAACTTGCTGTAAAACCTGCTTATACTATTGTTGAAATTCGTAAAGATTCACCAGCTGAAAAAGCAGGGCTTATTAAAGGAGATGTAATTCTAACTATTAACGGAAAGGAAGCTCATACCTTGGAGCTTCAAAATGTAATTGGATATTTTAAATCTAAAACAGGAAAAATGATTTCTCTTACAATAGATCGAAATGGTAAGATCATGTCCTTTGATTTTAGACTGGAGGATGTCTTTAAACAAAAAGAACTCCCATAAAGAGAGTTCTTAAATTATATCTTGTTTTTGGGAACTATTGCTGTTCCATCACACTTTTATCTTTCTTCTCAAGTGGATTCTCCTTGCTTGAATCTACAACTAAACCTTTAATTTTTAAGGCAACTGTTGGCGTTTCAGCATTAGATGTTACAGTTATTGTCTTTCTAATCGGATTTACTCTGTTTGTATCATACTTCACAGAGATTTCACCAGTTTCCCCTGGCATAATTGGTCCATCTGGTTTTTTAGGAACAGTACAACCACACGTTGACTTCACATTAGAAATAATTAAAGGTGCATTTCCGGTATTTGTAAATTTAAATACCCTAACACCATCTGAACCTTTTTCGATGGTTCCATAATCAATTACGTCGGTTTCAAATTCTATTTTAGCAATCTTTTCCTGAGCAAAAGAACCCAAGCTAAGTAAACCAACAAATAAAATTAACATTACATTTTTCATCATTTTAAATTTAAATTGATACTATCAAAACTACTCACTTTTTACGATTCTGCAAAATTAATTAGATGTAATGCATGAATATTAACAACATCACCTATAAATCTGACAATAATATGCCAACTTTAATTTCGCAAAAAAAGAAATATAAGTACTTTTGTCTGTCATAAAGCAAAAACAATACCAAAGCATGAGCATACCAACAAAATATTCAGCATCTAGTGTAGAGAGCAAGTGGTATAACTACTGGATGGAACATAATTTTTTTCATTCTGTTCCTGACCAGAGAGAGCCTTATACTATAGTTATTCCTCCTCCAAATGTAACTGGAGTTTTACACATGGGACACATGCTCAATAATACTATTCAGGATGTGCTTATTCGTAGAGCAAGATTGCAAGGTAAAAACGCCTGTTGGGTTCCTGGTACTGACCATGCCTCAATTGCAACAGAAGCAAAAGTAGCAGCTAAACTGAAGGCTCAGGGTATTGATAAAAATGATTTAACTCGTGAGGAATTTTTAAAACATGCCTGGGAATGGACCGAAGAATATGGAGGTGTAATTCTGGAGCAGTTAAAGAAACTAGGGTGTTCATGTGATTGGGATCGTACCAAATTCACAATGGATGAAGATATGAGTGAAGCTGTAATTAAAGTATTTGTTGATTTATACAACAAAGGACTAATTTACAGAGGTTACCGAATGGTAAACTGGGATCCTGAAGCTAAAACTACCCTTTCTGATGAAGAAGTAATTCATGTTGAACAGCAAGGTTTACTTTACTATTTAAAATATAAGATTGAAGGCAGCGATGAAACATTAACAATAGCGACAACACGACCAGAAACTATTTTTGGTGATACTGCTATTTGTATCAATCCTAATGATGAACGTTTTACAAATCTTAGAGGCAAAAAAGCCATAGTTCCAATCTGTGGAAGGGTTGTTCCAATTATTGAAGATGACTATGTTGATATCGAATTTGGTACTGGTTGCTTAAAAGTAACCCCAGCTCACGATGAAAATGATAAAGTTTTAGGGGACAAACACAATCTGGAAGTTGTAGATATCTTTAATGAAGATGCCTCGCTGAATAGTTTCGGAATGCATTACGAAGGTCAGGATCGTTTTGTGGTTAGAAAAGCCATAGCGAAAGAGTTAGAAGCTAAAGGACTTTTGTTAAAAACCGAAAACCATATCAATAAAGTTGGAACCTCAGAACGCACCAAAGCCGTTATTGAACCTCGTTTAAGCGACCAGTGGTTTTTAAAAATGGAAGACTTAGCTCAGCCAGCTATCGATGCCGTTTTAAACAATGGTGAAGTGAAGTTGTTTCCTAAGAAATTTGAGAATACCTACAGACATTGGATGGAAAATATTCGCGACTGGAATATTTCTCGTCAGTTACGATGGGGACAACAGATTCCTGCGTATTATTATGGCGATGGAAAAGAGGATTTTGTAGTCGCTGAAACTAAAGAGGAAGCTTTTGAGTTAGCCAAAAAGAAAAGAGCTGTCACTTCGAGCGCAGTCGAGAGGTCTTTAACTATTGAAGACTTACGTCAAGATTCAGACGCGTTAGATACGTGGTTCAGTTCATGGTTATGGCCAATTAGTGTGTTTGATGGGATTAGAAACCCTGAAAATGAAGAAATCAAGTACTATTATCCTACCAACGATCTCGTGACTGGTCCAGATATTCTGTTCTTTTGGGTAGCACGTATGATTATTGCCGGATATGAATATAAAGATGAAAGACCCTTCGAAAATGTTTACTTAACAGGATTGGTTAGAGATAAACAGCGTCGTAAGATGTCTAAATCGCTCGGTAACTCACCTGACGCATTAAAATTAATTGAAGATTATGGTGCTGATGGCGTTCGTGTAGGACTATTATTAAGTGCTGCTGCTGGTAACGATTTGATGTTTGATGAATCTCTTTGTAACCAAGGTAGAGGTTTTGCCAACAAAATCTGGAGTGCATTTTATTTGACTACGCTCTGGGAAGTAAAAGATATTGAACAACCTCAATCAAGTAAAATTGCTCTAGAATGGTATCAATCTAAATTTCAGGCAGCATTAACTGAAATTGAAGATCACTTCAGTAAATATCGATTAAGTGATGCCTTGATGGTAATTTATAAATTGATTTATGATGATTTTTGTGGTTGGATGCTGGAAATGGTAAAACCAGCTTATCAGCAACCAATTGATTCAAAGACTTATAATGAAGTGATGTCTATTTTTGAGGACAATTTAAAAATTGTACATCCTTTTATGCCATTCATCACTGAAGATATATGGCAAAGAATCGAGGAACGCTCTCCAGAAGATGCTCTAATCATTGCTAAGTATCCAGAAGTTAAGACGTATGACTCTGAGTTGATTTCAGATTTTGAAACGGTTAAAGATGTGGTTTCAGGTGTAAGAAACATCAGAAAAGAAAAAAATATAGCATTCAAAGACTCGGTTGAATTAATGGTTTTGAATAAGGAAAATCTAGATTCTAAATACGATTCTATTATTTCTAAAATGGGACACATATCTGAGATGAAAACAGTTTCAGACCCTGTTGAAGGTGCTTTAACATTTAGAGTGTTATCAAATGAATATTTTATTCCAATGGAAGGACGTATTGATGTTGAAGCCGAAATAGAAAAATTACAAGACGAATTAAAATATACTGAAGGCTTTTTAAAGTCGGTTCAAGGTAAATTGAAGAATGATCGTTTTGTCAATAATGCACCAGAACAAGTTGTTGCTTCTGAAAAAAAGAAAGAAGCTGATGCTTTAGCCAAGATTGAAACTTTAAAAGCCAGTTTAGCCAGTTTAAAATAAAAATGTTAACCTGCAAGGTGTCTAAAACCTTGTAGGTTTTTTAGTTTACCACTCATTAATTTTATTGCTATCCAGCTTAACGAAAATGAAGAGTAAAATAGTAAAGCCCCAAAGTCCGGAACCACCATAACTAAAAAAAGGAAGCGGTATTCCAACAGTTGGAATCAAACCCATAACCATTCCTGTATTAATTGTAAAGTGAATGAATAAAATGGAAGCGACTCCATAGCCATAGACGCGACTAAATTGCGATTTTTGAGATTCAGCAAGGATTAGAATTCTAACAATAAGCGCTACAAACAGCAATACGACGAATGTACTTCCTAAAAATCCCCATTCTTCACCAACTGTACTAAAAATGTAATCGGTTTCTTGTTCAGGGACAAATTTTCCAGTAGTACGAGTACCTTCCAGAAATCCTTTTCCTGAAAATCCTCCGGAACTTATAGCTTTTTCAGATTGAATAAGATTATAAGCTTCTTCCTTTTTCATTCTTTCGAGTTTTACAGGATCTTTTTCAAGTCGAAGCCAAAGACTAATTCTGTTTTGCTGATGTGGTTTTAATACGTGCTCGTAGAAGAGTTTTACACCAGTTGAAAACGAAACACAAATTAAAAGTATAACTATAGGTTGCAAAATAGAGCCTCGTTTTTTCTTCCTAAAGAAATAGACTCCAAAAATCATTAATGTAGCAATAATAGCAGCAATTAAGATTCCAAATTTAAGAGATAAAACGGCTAAAATAATGATTGAAAGTGCTATAGCTAAATAGATTTGTTGCAAGCCTTCTCTATAGAATACAAAAAAGAAAGACGCATAAACCAATGTGCTTCCTGCATCATTTTGCAGAAGGATTAAAATTGCTGGAAGTACGATTATGGCTACAGCTCTTAATTGATCCTTGAGCGTGTTCATGTCTGTTTGCAAATCACTCATGTATTTGGCAACAGCTAAGGCTGTCGCAAATTTTGCAAATTCACTGGGTTGTATAGTCATACTTCCAATGCCATACCAGCTTCTTGCGCCATTTACATCTTTTCCGAAGATAAACAATCCTACAAGTGCTAACATGGCTATGATGTAAATAATACTGGCAAACCGTTCGTAAAATTTAGCTTCTACAGAAAGAATCAATACTATCAACACGAATGTGAGTCCGAGAAAGACCAATTGTTTTCCATATAACTGGCTCATATCAAAATAGTTTTCAACCTCACCAACATGGGAGGCCGACATGATATTTAACCATCCAAATGACACCAGAAGTAAAAATAAAACGATGATTACCCAATCAAACTTGAAACCTCTGTGGTTTTCTCTGTTCATGACTATAGATTTGGTTTATTTGGGTTTGTTGATATAGAGTTCCTATACTCATAATCTCCTGGAGCTTCAACTTTTTCTACGACTTGTAATGTGGTTTCTCCATTAATTTTGAAAGGCTCGCCAGAATATGGTTTTGCATATTCATTTTCTAGGCTATGCGTTAAAATCCAGTTTTCCATGTCTGTTCTGGTGATTTCTCCTTTAATATATTTTTCAATCATTAAACTGGCCATTCGACCAGCAAAACGGCTTCCCCAATATCCATTTTCAACAAAAACAGCAATGGCAATTTTTGGGTTATCCTTGGGAGCAAATGCAACAAATATAGAGTGATCTGTTAATTGCGTTTTTACACCATCAATTTTCATGAAGTTTTCAGCAGTTCCTGTTTTTCCGCAGATATCAATTCCCGGAATTCTTAGCGTAGATGCTGTACCTTTATTGTACACATCAAACATGCCTTCAACGACAGGCTCAAAGTGACGCTTATCAATGGTTGTATAGTTTGGTGTTGTGTATTTACTAGGAATCGTATCACCTTCAATAGCTTTAATAATGTGAGGTGTGTAAAAATAACCTCGATTACCAATTGCAGCAGCCATGTTAGCGAGTTGAATTGGTGTTGCTTCAACTTCGCCCTGACCAATAGCATTGGACACAATATATGTTGAACCCCATCGATTATCACCATAAGCTCTGTCGTAGTAATCTCCATCTGGAATCCGACCTGGACGACCAACTTGTAAATCGTAACCTAGAAAATCTCCTAGTCCGAAACTTTTAGCATGAGCAGCCCATTTGTTCATCGCGTCTCCAGCATCATCAGACTTGTCAATAATTCGTCTGTAAACATTCACAAAATATGAATTACATGACTGTGCGATACCGTCGTTCATGGCTACCGGACTTTTATGATGGTGGCAGCCTGTAAGTTTTCGGCTTCCGTAGTAATAACCCATTCTGCATGTAAATTTATCATCGGTTTCTACAACACCTTCTTGAAGCGCAATTAATGCATTAATTACTTTAAAAGGAGATCCTGGCGGATATTGGGCTTGTAAACCTCTATCGAATAAAGGCTTAGCAATACTATCTCTGAATAATTTTGTAAAGTTTTTTGAACGACCTCTTCCAACCAGAATATTAGGGTTATAACTAGGCGCTGAGATTAAAGCTAGGATTTCTCCGTTACTTGGATCAATAGCAACAATACCACCTCTTTTATTAGTCATTAACAATTCACCATATTGCTGCAGTTCAGAATCGATAGTGATTGTAATATCTTTACCAGGTTGAGGTAAGGTGTCAAATTTGCCTTCTTTGTATGGTCCTATGTTTTTATTGAATCTATCTTTTTGAATAAACTTGATCCCTTTAACACCACGCAACACATTTTCATAAGAAATCTCAACGCCTTGTTTGCCTATGAGGTCTCCCATTTTGTAATAAGGATCATTTTCAATATTGCGATTGTTAACTTCTCCAATATCGCCTAAAACATTAGCTCCAATAGAGGTTTGATAATCTCTTAGTGAACGTTTTTGAATATAAAAGCCTTCAAATTTTCTCATTTTTTCCTGAAGTACTGCATAATCTTTTTTAGATAATTGCGGTACAAAAACGGAAGGTAAACGTGGGGAATAATTATAAGCTTTTTCGTAAATTCTTTTAAAATCTTCTTTATTTATTTTTAGAAGACTGCAAAATTCTAAGGTGTCTAAAGGCTCAACTTCCCTTGGAATAACCATCACGTCGTAGGATGGCTGATTGGCAACAAGAAGCTTTCCGTTTCTATCATACACATAACCTCGTTTAGGATAATTGTATTCTTTTCTAATAGCATTATCTTCGTAAAGACTGTAGGCTTCTTTATTGTAAACTTGTAAATAAAATAAGCGACCAATAAATAACAGTCCTACTAGAATTACCGTTAATAGAAGTAAAAGTTTTCTCATCGTTGTTTATTACTGAAAAGCACTGAAATTAATATACACAGTATAAGTGTAAATATACTTGTGAATAACGTCTTTTTTAACACTAAAAGTATGTTAGACATGTTAAAAACTTCTAAAGAAAACAAGATGAGGTGATGCACAATAATCATGATTAAGAAATAGATGACTCTATTGCCAAATTCAGTGTTATTAAACTTTATGCTTTGGTGCTCATAAATCATCCCGAACGCAAATTTTAGTATAGGAGGTCTTGCAAACGCAATAGTTACACAGGCTGCTGCGTGTACACCTCCAGAATCTGAAAATAAATCGACAAACAATCCCAACATAAAACTTAAGAAAATAAACAGTGTCCGATTGTTATTTGCAGGAAACAAAACAATAAACAGGATGTAAGGATATGGATTTACAGAATCCATAAAATTGATATGATTAAAAATCAAAGCCTGCGCCAATATTAGCACAACAAACCGTATGATGCTATTGATATTTAAACTATTCATCAATGAGACTTTCTAATTGTTGTATTTCTCTTGCATCTAGATTTTCAATGACGTAAACATGTGACAGATTGGTCATATCATTAAACAATTTAATATCTACAGTATACGTATCACCACTTATATCTAAAACGAAATTATCAACAATTCCTATTGGAATTCCCTGAGGAAAAATAGAGGACTGGCCTCCGGTTACAATGGTATCTCCTTGTTTAACTGGAGCAAATTTTGAAATATCTGTGAGCTGAACAATCTCTGATGACTTACCATTCCAAATCAATGAACCAATGTGATTTGACGATTTTAACTGTGCATTAATTCTACTCTTTGTATTTAAAATTGAAAGCACTCTAGCATAGCCATTTGAGGTGTTATCAATTATTCCAACAATTCCTTTTGAGGTAATTACAGCTATATCTTCTTTGAGTCCGTCTTTCTCTCCTTTATTAATCGTCAAATAGTTTTTTGTAGCTGAATAATTATTATTTATAATTTTGGCAGACTCAATTTTATAGCGTCCGTTGTATCAATTTTAGAACTTGATGTTTCAGTTGAATCCAAACCGTTCAGGAGTTGAGCGCGTAATGTTTTGTTTTCCTCTACTAAGATTTCATTTTGTGTTTTTAAATCGAAATAACTGGTAACATTATTGGCGCTTTCATAAATTCCACCAGTAAAAAAGTTAGCAGAATTAATGAACTTACTTCTGTGATAGGAATGCGATTGAATGGTCAGAGCAATTGATACAGAGAACAGCAGCAGAAACAAAAGGAAAGTCTTGTTTCTAATGACAAAATTTATAATCTGTTGCATGTTAAGTAGGTATTCTCAGTTATTTAATCAATACACTTTTAAATTTAGCTAAGTTTTTAAGTGTAATTCCTGTGCCTCGAACAACAGCTCTAAGCGGATCTTCAGCAATATATACAGGTAAGTCTGTTTTTTGAGATAGCCGCTTGTCTAATCCTCGTAACATCGATCCACCACCTGCTAAATAAATACCAGTATTGTAAATATCTGCAGCTAATTCTGGTGGTGTTTGTGATAAGGTTTCCATCACAGAATCTTCAATTCTTAAAATGGATTTGTCAAGTGCTTTTGCAATTTCCCGATAAGAAATCTGGACTTGTTTTGGTTTCCCAGTGAGTAAGTCACGACCCTGAACACTCATTTCTTCTGGTGGAAGATCTAAATCTTCAGTTGCAGCACCAATTTGAATTTTAATTTTTTCAGCAGTACGATCTCCAACATAAAGGTTATGCTGAGTTCGCATGTAATATATGATGTCGTTTGTAAACACATCACCAGCGACTTTCACTGATTTGTCACAAACAATTCCACCTAAAGCGATAACAGCAATTTCTGTTGTACCACCTCCAATATCAACAATCATGTTTCCTTTTGGTTGCATAATGTCAATACCAATACCAATAGCAGCAGCCATTGGCTCGTGAATTAAATAGACTTCTTTACCATTAACACGTTCACAAGATTCTTTTACAGCTCGCATTTCTACTTCAGTAATTCCTGAAGGTATACAAACCACCATTCGAAGTGCAGGTGTAAATAATTTCTTTTTAAGTGCAGGAATGTTTTTTATAAACATGCTTATCATTTGCTCAGAGGCATCAAAATCGGCAATCACACCATCTTTCAAAGGTCTGATGGTTTTAATGTTTTCATGTGTCTTTCCTTGCATCATGTTGGCTTCTTTACCAACAGCGATAATTTTTCCTGATATTCTATCTCTTGCAACTATGGAAGGACTATCAACAACTACTTTGTCATTGTGGATAATAAGCGTGTTCGCAGTTCCTAAATCTATGGCTATTTCTTCGGTTAAGAAATCAAAAAATCCCATGTGTTATTTTAATATTATGAGGGCGTTATTGTATTCAGTTCTTGGTCTTTTGTAAATGTAGTAAAAGTTACTAAATATTTACGGTTTATTTCTATTTCAATTTATATGAAAGCTAAGTGATTAACATTTTATAGTTAAACGTTTAGTTTCTGGTTTTGGATGTTTACAAGAGAGTTAAAAATTCTCAATTGATAAGATCTCTATTTTCTTCGGAATTTTAATGTTTAAAATGACGAGTTCCAGTCATGACCATCGCCAAATCATGCTCATTGCAATAATCGATGGTTAACTGGTCTTTTATCGAGCCTCCTGGTTGAATTACAGCTGTGATTCCTGCCTTGTCTGCAATCTCTACACAATCTGGAAACGGAAAAAACGCATCACTTGCCATGACTGCACCTTTAAGATCAAAATTAAAAGACTGTGCTTTATGAATGGCTTGATTTAAGGCATCTACGCGACTGGTTTGTCCTGTGCCACTAGCACATAACTGTTTGTTTTTTGCCAAAACGATAGTGTTAGATTTGGTATGCTTACAAATTTTTGAAGCAAATATTAAATCGTCTAACTCATGTTGAGTTGGTTTGGTGTTCGTTGCATGAGTTAAGTCATCAACACCATCAGTTTTATTGTCTTTGTCCTGAACCAAGACACCATTCAGACAAGTTCTTACAGTCGTTTCCGGGAATTCTACATCATGTAAAATTAATAAAATCCTGTTCTTTTTTCCTTTTAAAATTTCCAGAGCATCATCCGAAAAAGAAGGTGCAATAACAACTTCACAGAAAAGCGAATGAATCGCTTCAGCTGTAGCTTTATCAATTTCTATATTAGCAATCAAAATCCCACCAAAGGCCGAAACAGGATCGCCAGCTAAGGCATCAACATAAGCCTGATGTATAGTGTCACGTTGCGCAAATCCGCAGGCATTGTTGTGTTTTAGTATGGCGAATGTTGGAGCTTCACCTTTAAATTCATTCATTAAATTTACAGCAGCATCAACATCTAAAAGGTTGTTGTAACTTAATTCCTTTCCGTGGAGTTTAGTAAAAATATCATCGAAATTTCCAAAGAAAAAACCACGTTGGTGAGGGTTTTCTCCATAGCGCAATACTTTGCCATTGGTTTCACTTATTTTAAGCGAAGCAATAGCATGGTCAGCATTAAAATAGTTGAAAATCGCTGAATCATAATGCGACGACACATTAAATGCTTTAGCGGCAAAATGTTTTCTGTCTGCTTCAGATGTTTCACCGTTTTTCGACGTTAATAATTCTAAAAACCCTGAATAATCTTCAACTGAAGACACACACACCACATCTGCATAATTCTTTGCTGCAGCTCTGATTAAAGAAATACCTCCAATATCTATTTTTTCAATGATATCCTGATTAGAAGCTCCGGAAGCTACTGTTTTTTCAAAAGGATATAAATCTACAATCACTAAATCGATTTGCGGAATATCAAAATCAGCTAATTCGGCAAGATCACTTTCATTGTTCTGACGATTTAATATACCACCAAAAACTTTTGGATGTAATGTTTTTACTCTGCCGCCAAGAATTGAAGGATATGAAGTAACATCTTCTACAGGAATGACATTAATGCCTAAATCCTTGATAAATTTTTCGGTACCACCAGTTGAATAAATGGTGACGTTTTGCTCATTTAATTGTTTTACGATTGGCTCTAAGCCTTCCTTGCTAAAAACTGAAATTAATGCAGATTTTATTGCTTTGTTGTTACTCATTGTTGTGTTGTTGTAGTTGCGTTTCTGCTAAAGAAACAAAGTTGTCAAATTTAAAGCTCAAAAATACACAATATCAACAGTTATAATTAATCAAAAAGGGAGTTTATTTAAGTTTTTTGTAACAATAAATTGTTGAAAACATCCTATCTTTAATTTTTATCAAAACCAAACCATCTTCATGCTCGTTTATTTTAGGTTATTTAAAGAAAGTTTTTCTTTTGCTATCAATGCGTTGCGTAACAATAAACTTCGGACATTCTTATCTCTTTTAGGCATTACTATTGGCATTTTTTCAATTATTGCTGTGCTTGCTGCAGTAGATTCTTTAGACAAAAATATTAAGGAGCAGTTAAGTGGTTTGGATAGCAATACGATGTATCTCGCAAAATTCTCCTTCGGACCTTCAGAAGTACCACTTTGGAAACGATTGCAGTTTCCTGAAGTCTCCTATAATGAATATAAATATTTAAAATCATCTTTAGATGATGTTGAACATGTGGCTTACCAGCTTTTTGTAAAACGTGAAAACATTAGATACGGAAAAGAATTAGTGAGTAGCGTCAATACTGTTGTTGTTAGTAATGAATTTGAGGATATTCAGGCATTGAAGTTTTCAAAAGGACGATTTTACAATGAATCTGAATCGAATTCAGGAAAAGCTGTTGTTGTTATAGGTGATGAAATTGCTCAGAATCTTTTTGGTGAATTTGATACCATCGGAAAGAAAGTAAGACTATATGGACAAAAATTCACAGTGATTGGTGTGGTAAAAAAAGAAGGCTCTGGTCTGTTTGGAGATAGCAATGATATTTCAATTTTTCTTCCAGCTAACTACGTCAGGAATCGTTTTGGTGACAATAATAAAAATATGAATCATATTGTTATTATTAAGCCTGATGCTAATGCTGATATAGCAGAATTAAAAGCAGATATCACTCAAAAAATGCGCTCAAGAAGAGGTATTAAACCAGATGAAATTAATCCGTTTTTTATCAATATTATTTCAGGATTACAAGATGCTATTGATGGTATTATTTCTACACTTAATATTATCGGTTGGATTATTAGTGGATTCTCATTATTAGTTGGTGGATTTGGGATAGCTAACATCATGTTTGTGAGTGTCAAAGAACGTACAAATCTTATAGGAATTCAAAAATCTTTAGGTGCGAAAAATCGTTTTATTCTTTTTCAGTTCTTATTTGAAGCTGTTATTCTATCTGTTTTAGGAGGTGTGATAGGTATCATTCTAGTGCAAGTCATTTCAATAATAGCAACTGCAGCCTTAGACTTTGAATTTGTATTGTCGTTTTACAATATTTTTCTTGGTTTTGCACTTTCGACTTTAATAGGATTAATTTCTGGCGTTATTCCTGCCATTTCTGCTTCAAAATTAGATCCTGTAGAAGCCATTAGAACAGGAATGTGATTTTACAGTTTACTCAATTCTTAATTAACTCAAATAATGTGTAACAATCCTAAAACAGATGCGTCTTACTTGTGAAACTATAACCAGTCATTAGTGTTATGCTCGTTTATTTACGATTATTTAAAGAAAGTTTTTCATTCGCCCTTAACGCTTTGCGTACTAATAAACTGCGTACATTTTTGTCGTTATTAGGGATTACCATTGGTATTTTTTCAATCATTGCTGTTCTTGCTGCTGTAGATTCGTTAGATCGAAGTATTAAAGACCAATTGAGCGGATTGGATAAAAACACTATCTATTTAACTAAGTTTTCATTTGGGCCAACCAGTGTTCCAAAGTGGCAACGTGATAATTTTCCTCAGGTCGAACATGACGACTTTGAATTTGTTCAACGAAATATCTCTCAGGTTGAAGCTATAGCGTACGTTATTTTTGGTGGTTCTGAAAATTTGCGATACGAAGGTAAAACGGTTTCTGGAGTTAATGTGACAGCTGTGTCTAATGGAATTTATGATATTGAAAGTTTAAAAATAGCTGAAGGACGATTTTATACGGAATCTGAATCGTATTCTGGGTCACCTGTTATTGTTTTAGGAAGCGCTACAGCTGAAAACTTGTTTGATAGTGAGAATCCGATTGGGAAGACCATTCGTGTGTTTGGAAGAAAGCTTACTGTTATTGGTGTGCTTAAGAAAGTTGGTAGCGGTTTAGGTGATTCTCCTGATGAAAGAGCTTACGTACCTGCAAATTTTGTAAGGCAATTTAATAATGGAGGAACTGAAGGTTTGCCTGGCGCAGTGATTATTAAACCTGAAAAAGGGGTTGATATTGCTGCTTTTGAAGCTGTGTTGAAACAAAAATATCGGGTTTACAGAGGTTTAAAAGCAGGAGAACCTGATAACTTCTTTGTGAATAAATTATCGGGATTAACCGATTTCGTAGATGGTATTATTAGTTTTTTAAATGGAGCAGGTTGGGTCATTAGCGCATTTTCTTTACTGGTTGGTGGTTTTGGTATTGCCAATATTATGTTTGTTAGTGTTAAAGAGCGCACCAATCTTATAGGAATTCAAAAATCTTTAGGTGCTAAAAACCGTTTTATTCTCTTTCAATTTTTATTTGAAGCCATCATTTTATCAGTGCTAGGAGGCGTGATAGGTATTGTTTTAGTCGAAATTATAGCATTAATTGCAACAGCATCTTCAGACTTTGAATTTGTCTGATCG
>JAAEZL010000006.1:38309-39635 GCA_018222875.1 Algicola sp. | reverse complement strand
AATTAGACCCAGTAGAGGCGATTAGAACCGGAATGTAAACTAAGTGATATTAAACTAAAATTGTAGATACTTGCTGACAAACAAATTCTAAAAAGCGTTCATCTTCCTCGGTAAATGGATCTGGTGTATTTGAATCGATATCAATCTGACCAACATTTTCTCCGTTTACAAAAACAGGAATCACAATCTCAGCTTTTACAGTAATGCTGCACGCTATATAATTGTCTTGAGCTGATACATCTGGCACCACAAAATTTTGATTAGAAACAGCTACTTGTCCGCAAATCCCTTTTCCAAAAGGAATAATGGTATGATCTGTAGGTTCACCAACGTAAGGGCCTAATTTTAATTCATTTTTATCTCCATTTTTAAAATAAAAACCAACCCAGTTATAATACGAGACTTGTTCTTCAAGAAGTTTGCAGATAGCAAGAAGTCTCTCATCTGTAGTTGCAGAATTGTTATTAATGATGTCTTCTACTTGTGGTTTTAGGGCAGCTAATGTCATGTTTATAAAATTTTGGTAAAAGTATTTAAAATGCATCATTTCCCGATTCATTTTGTATAATTTTAACTCAATAAAAATGAGAGTTATTGAAAGCACTTTTTCTTAAATATAAATCCGTCGTAAAGTTTATAGTAACCTTTCTTACGGTTTATTTTGTATTCACACTTGCCTATAAATTTTATTTAGATGCATCTGATGGCTCTAAATATTTTCCGGATTATTTTACCAATTTAGTCGCAAGACAATGCGAAATGCTATTACAGGCTCTGGGTTTTAATGGGAGTGTTGTGTCTCATCCTGACGAACCATCAATGAAATTAATTATCAATAATAAATTTGTTGCTACAGTTGTAGAAGGTTGCAATTCTATTAGTGTGATTATACTTTTTATTTCATTTATAGTCGCCTTTGCAGGAAAATTTAAGGCTACAGTTCTATATGTGATTTCTGGTAGTGTTTTGATATATGTTGTTAATTTAATTCGTATCGTCATTTTATCTATTGGGTTGTATAATTACCCTTGGCGACGTGAAATTTTACATACTGTAATTTTTCCATTAATCATCTATGGTATGGTTTTTCTGCTTTGGATGTTTTGGGTTAACCGATTTTCTAAACAAAAGAAAGCCAATGCGTAATCCAATCTCTATCGTATTAATTTTAGTTTTGTTCATTTTGCTGGTGCTCATACGTGTTTTTGAAAATGAACTTTTTTATGATCCATACCTTTCTTTTTTTAAAAATGATTATTTACATATCGATTCACCTAGACGTGAGGTTTTTAAATTAACGTTGTATACAAGCCTGAGATATTTACT
>JAAEZL010000006.1:7148-38299 GCA_018222875.1 Algicola sp. | reverse complement strand
ATTCATTACTATCATTAGGAATTATTTATCTGTTTTTTAAAGATACCTCTATTGTTAAATTTTCAGCTGGATTGTTTGGTGTAGCGTATGTGATTTTGATTGCTTTATTTTTGTATTTCGTGATTCATCCACGTCAAGAAGATTACTATTTGTTTTTTAATTTCAGACGTTTTTTGATACAACCTATATTTTTATTACTCTTATTACCAGCATTTTATTATTACAGGTTGAAACAATGAAGTGTTAACGCTGACTTAAAATAAAACGGTATTATCATCTTTTTTGTAACTTTGTATTTCAAATGTTGACATGTTAAAACAGGTTTTACATAAATTCTTCTCAGCCTTAATGGCTGTTTTAGTATTATTTTCGACAGTATCTTTTACTGTGGAAAAGCATTTTTGTGGTGATGTTTTAATAGATTCAGCTGTCTTTACAGAAGCTCAAAAGTGTAAAATGGAAGCTTTTGAAATAGAGCAATCTAAAATCACAAAAAAGCATTGCTGTAAAGATGAATTAGAAGTGGTTGAAGGTCAGGACCAGCTTAAACAATCACAGTTTGAAGATATTTCATTTGATCAACAGGTTTTTATTGTTTCCTATCTTTACTCTTACAGCAATAGTCTGGAGCAATTGCCTGAGCTTATTATTCCGCATAAAGATTATTCTCCTCCCAATCTCATTGCTGACATTCAGGTGTTAGATGAGGTTTTCTTAATTTGATTTTTTTAGTATTTAAAACATTTTCCTTGAGTTTAATGTTAAACTTTAAGGTCTTATATTATTTACTAAAATTTCAAAATCATGACACATACATATAACATATCAGGTATGACCTGCAATAATTGTAAAGCTTCTGTTGAGAAGGCTTTACTTTCTTTAAATAATGTTGAAGACGTAAGCGTAGATTTAGAAACCTCTGAGGCTACGATTGAGATGTCTGAACATATTTCAGTGAAAACACTTCAAGAGGCATTATCGTCTAAATATACAATTTCAGAACTTAAAGAAACGAATGTTTTTAATTCGGGAGTTTCAGAACCAAAAGCAGAAGAAAGCACACTTAAACAACTGTTTCCTTTATTTTTAATTTTCGGATACATTATTGGAGCTTCTTTATTACTAAATAAAAACCTTTGGAGTATGGAAGCATTTATGCTCGACTTTATGGGCTTATTCTACATTGTGTTTAGTTTCTTTAAATTTTTAGATTTAAAAGGGTTTCCAGAGTCTTTCAGAATGTATGATCCTTTAGCAAAAGTGCTTCCAGCGTATGGATGGATTTACCCGTTCATTGAGTTAGCCTTAGGATTGCTGTTTTTAATGCGAATTGAAATTCCTTCAGCCTTAATCATCACATTGATTATTCTTGGAATTACAACTATTGGAGTTACAAAATCCTTATTAAGCAAAACATCAATTCAATGTGCCTGTTTGGGAACAGCATTAAAACTTCCTATGACAAAAGCCACTTTTATTGAAAACAGCATTATGATTATTATGGCTGTGGTGATGTTATTTAAAACCTACAATTAAATGAAACCTATCATATGCCTCATAATGATGCTTCCGTTTTTTATATTTTCACAAGAACAGATATCAGGTGAAGTTTTGGAAGCGAATACCGAAAATAAAACCATTCCAGTGGCTGGAGCTAATGTATTCTGGCTAAATACTTCCGTTGGAGCTGTAACAGATATCGATGGAAAATTTACAATTCCTTATGAAGCAAGTTACAAGCAATTAGTGATTAGTTACGTTGGATATCAGACAGATACATTAACAATTAATCAGCAAAAATACATCAAACATTACCTGAAGTTGTCAAGTGTATTAGATGAAATTGTTGTGACTTCTAGAAAGCAATCTACTGTAAAGTCTTACATGAAAGCAGCCAATGTCATTACAGTGAGTAGTGATGAATTGCTTAAAGCTGCTTGTTGTAATTTATCGGAAAGTTTTGAAACCAATCCTTCAATTGATGTAAATTTTTCTGATGCACTTACTGGTACGCGTCAAATTAAAATGTTAGGATTAACGAGTAAATACATTTTAATTACAACAGAAAATGTACCATCAATTCGTGGTGCTTCTCAGGCTTTTGGTTTGAGTTTTATTCCTGGAACCTGGGTTGAAAGTATTCAGATTACAAAAGGCGCAGGAAGCGTTACGAATGGCTTCGAAAGTATTGCTGGACAAATTAATGCTGAACTTGTAAAGCCTTCGACAGATCATCGTTTTTTTGCAAATTTATATGCGGCAAGTAATCAGCGTATAGAGTTGAATACACATGTTAATACGAAAGTAAGTGACAAATGGAGTACAGGCTTTTATATTCATGGAAATACACATCAAGAAAAACACGATGTCAATGACGATGGCTTTTTAGACATGCCATTGTACAATCAAATTAACGTTATGAATCGCTGGCAATACACAAATCCGGAAAAAGGGTTGGTGAGTTTTATTAACGTAAGATACCTGAATGATGCAAAGCAAGCTGGTCAGGTAAATTTTGATCCAGACAGAGATAAGTTTACGACTAATTTCTGGGGAAGTGAAATTGATACCGAACGTTTTGAAGTCACGACTAAGTTTGGTTATGTAAATCCTGAAGTGCCATGGCAAAGTTTAGGTGTGCAGTTTGCGTATAGCACACATAATCAAAACTCGTATTATGGATTAAACCGATATGATATCAATCATAACAGCGTGTATTCTAATGTGGTTTATAATTCTATCATCAGTGATTCAAGACATAAAATTAAAACGGGTTTGAGTTTTACCTATGATCACTACGATGAGCTGGCAATTACTACTGATTTTGAACGCAGTGAGCGTTCGTTTGGTGGCTTTTTTGAGTATGCTTACGATAATTTAGATAAGTTAACATTAACGGCTGGACTTAGGTTTGATACACATAATCTATTAGGTGAATTTATTACACCTCGATTGCATTTAAGGTATACGCCCTGGGAAAAATCGGCTTTGCGATTTTCAATTGGAAGAGGAAAACGAAGTGCTAACATTTTTGCTGAAAACCAAAATATGTTCGCTACTTCGAGAGCAATTAATATTTTGAATTCAAATGGAAATATTTATGGTTTAGATCCTGAAATTGCATGGAATTATGGTGTGTCGTATTTACAGGGATTTAACCTGTTTGGAAAAAAAGGAGATATTACATTTGATTACTACAGAACTGATTTTCAAAATCAAGTAGTTGTCGATTGGGAAAATCCACAGGAAGTAAATTTCTATAATTTACAAGGCGACAGCTATGCAAATAGTTTTCAAGTGGAGTTGAACTACAATATGTTTGACGACTTTGATATTAGAACAGCATATAAGTATTATGATGTACAGACCGATTATCTGACAGGAAAATTATCAAAACCACTTACTCCTAAACATCGTTTTTTTGCAAATGCATCGTATGTTACAAATACTGAAGAAGGTGCAACATCCCGATGGAAATTTGATTTGACATACAATTGGTTGAGTGAACAGCGTTTTGCTTCCACACAATCAAATCCGGTTGAATATAGACTACCAGAAGAATCTCCAACAGTAGGAACTTTAAATGCTCAGCTGACAAAAGTATTTTCTCCTAAGTTTGAAGTCTATGTTGGTGGCGAAAATATTACCAATGTGAGACAGTCTAATCCAATTTTAGGTGCCAATGATCCGTTTGGTTCAAATTTTGATACTACATTTGTATATGGTCCAATTTTTGGAAGCATGTATTATACAGGATTACGATATAAAATAAATTAATAAACTTTTGTCTTTCAGAATGACAATGAAATACTTTCAAAAAATGAAAAATTTAATTTTAATACTGGCAGTAATAGTAACAACAGTAAGTGTTGCCCAAAACAAAAATGCCAAAGCATCTTTAGACGTCGATGGCGTGTGTTTAATGTGTAAAGAACGTATTGAAAAAGCAGCTATCAGAACCAAAGGTGTTAAGTCTGCAATCTGGAATGTTGAAACTCATGAATTAAAACTTATTTATGATGAGCGTAAAACAAATCTAGATACCATCAGACAAAACATTGTTGCAGTTGGTCATGATACTAAAGAACTTAAAGCAACTGATGAGGCATATAATTCAGTTCATCCTTGTTGTAAATATCGCGATGAAGAGGTGCAAAATGATCATAAGAATTAGTTAGTTAATCTTTGAATAAAAAAAAGCTACATCAACTGTAGCTTTTTTTATATTCCCAAGTGTTTATTACTTTGTTTTATCTACTTTGAAAGACTTAATTTCTGAAATTAAATCACCTGTGTTTGTGAAACCTTGAATCACCACTACGATATCCTTCAGTCCAGTATCTTTAATTTTATAGTTGTACATTCCTAAATCGTTAGTTGTGATAGTTGACTTCCAGTCCAGACAAGCAAATTCACTTAGCACATCGTCAGATTTAAAGTAATACGCTGGTATGTAAAATTTTTTTTCAATTGAAAAACCGTCTTTTATAATCACATCTCCAAAATCTTTAAGCTTCATTTTTTCAAGTGATTGGCTTCCGTTTTTCCTGTAAACTCTAATGACTCCAGCTCCAGCTTGTGCGCCATATCCTAAACCACTTGTGTTTAAATAGATTTCGTCGATATCTTCAAAGGTCATATTAAATAAAATATCGTAGTTGGTACCAAGATTTACATTATCTATGATAAGAATGGGTTCATTACTTCCTAAGAACGTAGTAGGATTTCTGTTTTTAATTCTGGTATATCCAGATCCTGCTAAGTCTTCAACTACAAATCCGTTGGCATTAATGAGGTCAGAAATATTGAAATAAGTTCGTTCAATGGTGGAATCAATTTTTATTCCATTACTGTATTTATTAGCCACATAAGATTTTTCATGTTTTAGAGGTTTCTCTATGGTTTTTTGTTTGGTGTAAGACAGACTTACAGTGTCTAGTTTTTCTATTTTATAGGCTTTAAAAGCCGTTCTTAAAGTTGATTCTTTAGAGCTTGTTTCGTTAGATATTCTCTGAGATGGAAACGCATGTACCAAATTTCTGTTTCCATTTACCGTTTTTATAATCGGGTTGACTTTGGGTACTACTTTTTCGTCTTCATACAATGAAAAATTAATGACTGCTTCATCCTTTAAATAATAGTTCTCAAATGTAAATCTATTGGAATTTGCATCAATTGTAGCATATTCATTTACATCATTAGTCATTGAAAACATATGAGCTCTATTCACTTTATTTTTCTTAGCATCACGATTAAAAGTGCCTTCAATTGTAAGACCTACATCAAAATCATAAGTTACCGGAATTCCTCCTTTTTTAATAGACTTCCATTCGTATTTACTCCATCCCTGTGTGAGTAATACCAAATCTAAATCGTATTTTTTTAATCGATCTACGGTTTTAAAATAATGATCCGCATTTTGAATCTGCCCTTTTATGTATGGCTGAATTAAAAAGGCAGAAATGATATTTGCTTTTGTAGTATTTGTAATGCTTCTATTAGACAATACGCTAACACTTAATTGTGAGGCCTGATTTTTATTGTCTTTGGTATTTACTTTTAAATTTACAGCAATGGAATCCTTATCCTTTTTAACATTTGTGTTAACTGAAGCCAGATTCAGGTTGGTATAGTTAAAAATGAGTCGTTCTAAAATGGGATTCAAATTATCGTCAAATAACGCAATAGTATTAACGCCAGGAACCAAATTAGCAGATTCAACAGGTATGGTGTTTTCAGTTTTAAACTGATTAAGGTCCAGGTTAACAACTGAAACTTTTGAATTCTGATTAATCACTAAATAGTAAGTTTTATTTTTGTTTTGTTCTAGTGTTTTGTTGTTGGTTTTAAGGTTTATGTAAGTGTATTTGTCATTGGTGTAATTATCAATAGTAATGGTAAATCCAGTGGTTTTAGGGTTTGGTAAATACGCTTTTTCTTTTTTTCCATCAACAGTATAGATGGCGTGATACGTGTTATTATCTTCGTAGTTTAAACTGAATTTTCCCAGACCAAATTCATTAGTTTCAAAAGCAGAGATTTCTGTGTCATTAGCATCAAATATAACGCCTTTTACTTTTGTTCCTTTACCAGATTCATCTGTGAGTTTCACACCAATTGTATTGCTGGTGTTTACAATGGCATAGCCACCTTCAGGTAAGAATTGAATATCGTGAGAAGCCGTTACTTCCAGATCTTCAATGTGTTGATTTTCATCTTTATATGGATTAACAACATTAATAGGCAGAGAAATAAATGATTCATCTTCAGGAAAATTATTCATCCAGTTGGTGTAAGCTCTGAGATAATATGTGCCTGGTTGTACATTTGAGTCTAAATCTATAGAACCACTAACAACACCATTTTGTGCAAAAAATAGTTTTTTTTCAAGCTCAATCCCTTCATCATCATATAAAACCACAAAGATATTTGTAGAATTTAGTGAAGGTTTATTTGTATCTTTATTGTAGATGTAAGCTTTAAACCATATTGTTTCTTCCTGAATAAAAACAGCTTTGTTAAGATGTAAATAGATGTTCTCTCGTTCTAAATTATAATAGGAAGCATACGTATTTTGTAATTGATTGTTTTTATCAACTTGAGCATTGGTGCTGTCAGACAATAAAGCGAACAAAGCAAATAGGACAACATGGAATACTTTCATATTTGTAAATTGGTATAGTAAGTCCTCAATTTAACAATAATAATTTAGCTTGATATTAATTGTCGATGCTTTTATTTAAGGATACCTCTTCAATTTCTGATATTAATTTACCATTAACAGAAAACCCTTCAATAATAAACAGAAGTTTATCTGTTCCAGTATTTTTAATTTTGAATTCTACGATACCATTTTTATCAGAAATTAATTCGGGTTGCCAATCGATGGCTCCGTAAGAATCAAAAAGGTTTGACGATTTATCGTAGAAAAGTGGTGAATAGAATTCTTTCTGGTCTGCAAAGCCACCACTTACAAGTAAAGAGTTAGCATACCTTGCTAAGCTATTATCAGATAAAACACCTAAATTGTTTTTAAGGTAAATCCTAATAACACCTGCACCACCTTGAGACCCGTAACCTAACCCACTTCTGTTAAAGTAAATTTCGTCAATCTCATTGGTACGCATACTTGTTAAGATTTCATAGTTTCTGCCAAAGTTAACGCCATCTATAATAAGAAGTGGTGAATTACTAGCAAGAAAGGAAACAGGTTGTCTGTTAAAAATTGTCACACGACCAACATCGTTTCTGGCAGTAAAACCATTGGCATTGATAATATCAATAATAAAAGGAAACGATCTTTCCTGGTCTGGGCCAACCTTAATGCCTCTGCTGTAGGCATTCCCAATATATTTTAAATGGTTTTCACGTTTTGTTTCCTTTATACCCTTTTTAGAATACAGGTTGATAGTATCCAGCACTTCACCTTCAAAATTAATGTTGTTGTAAGCAGAAATATTATCGGCAGGTTTATAGTCAATTTCGCAGGTATTTGGGATTTTAAATACTTGATTTAACGATGCTCTGTCCTTATTAATGAGTCTGGCATACAGTTTGGGTTGGGTTATTTTTTCTCCGTCTTTAAAAACACTAAAGTGGACTTTTGTAGAATCTTCAATGAAGTAATTATCGAAACTAAAGGTTTTATCCTGACTAATAGGTCGTTTTTCGTTGATGTTATTAACCATTGAAAACATCTGAATTTCATAATTAGCATAAGGATCTAAAGTCTCATTTAAGGTGCCGCTGATGGTAACACCTTTATCAAATGGAATTATCAAGTCCTGAGTACCATTTTTTATGGTATTCCATTTGTATTTACTCCAGCCTTGTGTGAGCATTGCTAAATCGAGATGAAACGATTTAATTCTGTTCATATCTTCAAAATAGAAGTCTACATTTTTGAGATTGCCAGTTATGTAAGGATCAATTAAAGTGGTACTTATAATATTTCTGGTACTGGTTAAAGCTTCTGTTTGAGCTGGTAATACGGAAACACTAATATTTGACGAATAAGCAAATCTGTTGTTGTCTTTCAAACTGATTTGAATAGGAATAGAATCTTTACTCGCTGTTTTAACTGAAAGATTAGCTTTAATGACATCATTTTCTTTGTAATTAAATATCATACGTTCCAGAAGAGGTTGTAATTGATCATTAAATATAGTGATGGTATTTACACCAACAGGCAAGGTTTTATTATCAACAGATAGAATGGTATTGAGTTCAAGATTATCGATTTCCAGATTAACAATAGAACTCTTGTTATTTTGATGAATCACCATGTAATAGGTTTTTCCAGTTTCATGAGTTAATGTCTTGGTATTGGTCTTCAAAGTAATATAAGTGAGGTCTTCAGTGGTATAATTATTAGTAGCAATCGTAAATCCTGTAGGATTACTGATGGGTAAATTAGTTTCGAAATCTGTTCCGTTAATCGTATATCTGGCTTTATAGGTTTCACCAGTCAACATTAACAAGTCAAATTTTCCAATACCAAATTGATTGCTTTTAAAAGATGTTATACGTTCATTTTTTGAGTTTACAATATCACCTTCAATAGGAATGCCTTTTCCTTCACAATTGATGATTTTATAACCAATACTATTGATAACATCAGAGATACAATGACCTCCTTCTGGCAAAAATTGTAAATCGAAAGTAGAGGTTATATTGTCTGAAATAGGCTTGGTTTCAGAATTCGGATTGATAATTTGAATCGGTTCTGAAGTAAAAGATTCATCCTCAATAAAATTCTTCATCCAGTTGGTATGCGCTTTAAAAAAATAATAACCGGAAGGCAGATTTTTAGTAATCTTAAAATGCCCTGAAAATGTACCGTTTTCAGCATAGTACAAATTAGTTTTTACTGTATTACCATCTTTGTCATAAAGCGTGACATAAATATTAGACGTTGTAATGAATGGAATGTTTCCTTTTTTGTCATACACATAACCTTTAAACCATATCGATTCATTTAAAAGAAAGGTTTGTTTATTGAAGTGTAAATAGATGGTTTCACGTTCAGCGTTAAAATAAGTGCTGTAACGTTCTTCTAATACGTTTTTTTTGTCCTGAGAAAATGAATTAAAACTGATGGATATAAAGAACACTAATGAAGCCAGCAGAGGTTTTAAACATCGGTTTAAAAATAAGTAAAACGTAAAGGCGTTAAAAATCTTCATAGTGTTAATAGTTAATGAGTTATGCGTAATGTGCATGTGCAACTTTTCCTATAAAGATAATTAAAAAAGAGCCTTTAAGATATTTAAAGGCTCTTTTTAGTTTTATATTAACATATAAGTTATAAGGATGATTTTACATCATTCCTGGCATTCCGCCTCCCATTTGTGGCATTCCGCCAGCAGGTGCATCTTCTTTAATGTCCACTAAAGCACATTCGGTTGTAAGTATCATTCCTGCAACTGATGCAGCATTTTCTAATGCAATACGTGTTACTTTTTTAGGATCGATGATTCCTGCTTTTAGCATATCGACATAAGTTTCTGTTTTAGCATCAAAACCGAAATCTTTTTTGCCTTCCATTACTTTAGAAATTACAACAGAACCTTCTCCACCTGCATTAGAAACAATCGTTCTTAGAGGTGCTTCGATAGCTCTTGCTACAATTTGAATTCCTGTAACTTCATCAAGGTTTTCAGTGGTGATTTTTTCTAAAACTGATTTTGCTCTCACTAAAGCAACGCCACCTCCAGCAACGATACCTTCTTCAACAGCAGCTCTGGTTGCATGTAAGGCATCATCTACACGATCTTTCTTTTCTTTCATTTCAACTTCTGAAGCTGCGCCAACATATAAAACGGCAACACCTCCAGCAAGTTTTGCTAAACGCTCCTGAAGTTTTTCTTTGTCGTAATCACTTGAGGTAGATTCAATTTGCGCTTTAATTTGATTCACTCTGGCTTTAATGTCTGAAGACTTTCCAGAACCGTTAACAATCGTTGTATTGTCTTTGTCAATCATTACAGATTCTGCAGTTCCTAACATGCTTAAATCAGCATTTTCAAGAGAGAAACCACGTTCTTCAGAGATAACGACACCTCCAGTTAAGATAGCAATATCTTCAAGCATTGCTTTACGACGATCTCCAAATCCAGGCGCTTTTACAGCTGCAATTTTTAATCCACCACGCAGTTTATTAACCACTAAGGTTGCTAAGGCCTGACCTTCGACGTCTTCAGCAATAATTAATAACGGACGACCAGATTGCGCTACAGGTTCTAAGATTGGAAGAATTTCCTGTAAGTTTGAAATCTTTTTATCGAATAATAAAATGTAAGGGTTTTCTAAATCAGCAATCATTTTATCAGAATCGGTAACGAAGTAAGGCGAAAGGTATCCTCTGTCAAACTGCATACCTTCAACAACGTCAACATAAGTCTCCATTCCTTTAGCTTCTTCAACAGTAATGACACCTTCTTTACCAACTTTGCTAAACGCTTTGGCAATTAAATCGCCAATGGTATCGTCGTTATTTGCTGAAATAGAAGCCACTTGTTTAATCATTTCAGAAGAACTTCCTACTTTTTTAGATTGCTTTTCAAGGTCTTTAACGATAGCTTCAACGGCTTTGTCAATACCGCGTTTTAAATCCATTGGATTAGCACCAGCGGCCACGTTTTTCAAACCTTCCTTTACAATAGCTTGCGCTAAAACGGTTGCAGTTGTTGTTCCGTCACCAGCTAAATCATTAGTTTTAGACGCAACTTCTTTAACCATTTGCGCTCCCATGTTTTCAAGCTCATTTTCAAGCTCTATTTCTTTTGCAACAGTTACACCATCTTTAGTAACCTGAGGCGCTCCAAATGATTTACCAATAATAACGTTACGTCCTTTTGGTCCTAAAGTTACTTTTACTGCATTTGCTAATGCATCGACACCACGTTTTAATCCGTCACGTGCTTCAATATCAAATTTTATATCTTTTGCCATAATGAAAATTTTATTTAAAATTTTAAACTTCAAAAATTCAAACACTAAATTCCAAACAAGGAATTACAGTATTTTAATTTTGGAGTATTGGAATTTGTTTTATTTAGTTTTTTTGAATTTGCGATTATACTATCGCTAATATGTCACTTTCACGCATGATGAGGTAGTCTTTACCTTCTAACTTTAATTCTGTTCCTGCATACTTTCCGTAAAGTACAGTGTCACCAGATTTAACTGTCATAGGTTCATCTTTTGTGCCTTTACCAACAGCGATAACTTTTCCTTTTTGTGGTTTTTCTTTAGCGTTGTCTGGAATAATAATTCCTGAAGCTGTTTTAGTTTCAGCCTCTACAGGTTCAATAAGAACTCTGTCTGCTAATGGTTTAATGTTTAAGCTCATTGTTATGTAAGTTTTTAATTAAAAGTTTATTGTTAACGCTAAAGCGTTATGCTAAAAATGTGCCAATAGAGTAATACTGACAAAGTTTCAGATATAAAAAATGCCAACTACAAAGCTGGCATTTCATATGATTTTATGTTTATAAATACTATCCACCAATAGAATCTGCTGGAGTTGCAGTATCGTCAGTTGAAGTATCAGGCGTCGTTGCAGGAATAGAATTTTCAGTTGCTTCTCCATTAATAACTTTAGAATCTTGAGAACCTCCTGCACCAGGAATAGCAAAATTTGATGCTAAAATTAATGCTAACAATAAAGTTGCTAAAGCCCAAGTACTCTTGTCCAAGAAATCGGTTGTTTTCTTAACACCTCCTAATTGTTGAGTACCACCTCCACCAAAAGAAGATGATAATCCACCACCTTTAGGGTTTTGTACCATAACAACAACGATTAGTAAAAATGCTACAAGCACGATAAGGATTAAAAATATGGTAAACGTATTCATTAGTTCTATGTATTATTTTCTTGTAATTGTTTGACTGCTTTAATTTGGTCTGCAAAGAAACCACTTTTTTCTGGATATTTCAAACTTAAAATTTTATAAGATTGAATTGCCTTTTCGTAATTTTTTTGTTCGAGGTAAATTCTGGCTAAAGTCTCTGTCATTAAGCCATCATGCTTTACGGTGTCTTCAGTTTTTACTTCAATTTTAGGTGTATCTTTTGAAGGGATGATCTTAGGATTACTTTCTAGGAACTTATCAATAAGTTCAAATTTTTTGCTGATTGTATCTTCTGAATTATCAACGTTCTGGTCATTTTTTTCTTCAGAAGTTGAATGTTTTTCCTCTCTAACAATGGGTTTGAAACTTGTTATTTTAAGCCATTCTGAAAAGGAATGTGTTTCAGATTTATCAAATTCCAGAGGTTTTCCTATTTGTAAAGTTTCTTCAGGAGTTTCTTCAATATGTTTGGCATCAATATCTAATATGACCTGTTCTGGTGTAGTCTTCTGAAGTGATAAAAAGTTAGCGACATCTTCAATTCTGACTTTCTCTTTAAATAAGTCAGGGTCAAGCACGCCTTCTGTATTTTTGATGTGTTCTTTTAAGGCATCATCGATGGTGACGCTTTTATCAATGGAAATATCGTCGGCTTCATTTACCACAATTGCTTTTAAGTGTTCTGAATTTTGTTTTATGATTTGGGAGATTTCATTTTGATTAAAGGCTTCAGAGGTGATATAATCAAATAAAATACTCCGATCTGTTGTGTAAGCTGCTGTAGTTTTTAGTTCCTGATTGTACTTATAACTGTCTTTATTTTTAAGTCCTTTGAGGTATAAGGCTCTTGCAGATTGCGCATAGGGAAATTCAGAAATCAAAGCTTCTAATTGCTGCGTCTGCTCGGAAGTGATGTGCTGCGGATTTTGAAGTATGTATGTGAAATCTTGTGTGTTCAATGGTTGGTTGTAAAGTTGTAAAAGTTTTTAGTAATGCGATGTAAATTTACATTTTTATAAACATCTCATTACCATTTTGCTAAAGTTGCATTAAAAATATCTTGCGTTATACGTTCAAATATTATTTCAAGTGCTGTATCTTTTTGAGCTCCGATTAATTGGGAACTCGCAGGATAGTCATAGAAGAAAGAGAAGCGTTGTTCAAATTCTTCTTCAGGTTCATTTTTATCATAAAACCTTACATTCACACCAATCGTCAGTCTGTTTTCTGCCGCAGTACTATTGGCTTGAGCAGTGGTTGGCGAGATTCTGTATTCAGTAATTTCACCTTCATAAACTAAGTCACCACCAGTATTAACAATGCTTAAATTGGTTTGATTTAAAATTAAATCTTGTAATGCCAGGGTAAAATCTCTATCTAATCCAGGCTCAATTAAATTTGCAGTATTTTGAAAATAATTCACCTGAAAGGTTTCTGTGCCTTCAGAAATAGAAATGCCAGAAAATGAATAAGCACCACAACCTAAAATAAGTACTGGTAAACAAAGTAAAATTATTTTTTTAAATACGTTCATTTGTGTTTGTTTGAATATATGCCTTAAACGACATCAGACATCTTAAAATTACTATTGATTTATTAAACTTGTCTTAAAGATCGTATTGTTTGATTTTTCTGTACAGTGTTCGTTCGCTTATGCCTAATTCTGCTGCTGCCAGCTTCCGTTTTCCATTGTGGCGTTCAAGAGATTTTTTGATGAGTTCTAATTCTTTATCATGTAAAGATAAGGTTTCTTCCTCTTCAATTTCTTCAGCAAAATGATATTTATCCTGAGAGGGATCTTCAGTGGTTTCTGTAAATGACTCTTGCTTTTCAGCAATTGGTAGAACTTCTAAATCCTCAAAATCATTCTCGTAAGACTCTTCTTTTTTTCCACCATATATTTTCTTTATTAAATGCTCATTGTCTTTTTGGACCTCATTGGCATTATCACTTTTCATGAGTTCCATGGTAAGCTTCTTTAAATCATTTAAATCACTTTTCATATCAAAAAGCACTTTGTATAGAATCTCACGTTCATTACTAAAATCGCTTTCAGATTTCGTGTTATTAATTACAGCTGGTAAATTAGTCGAAGCATTTGGTAAATAGCCACTTAATGTTGAAGCACTAATGGTTCGGTTTTGTTCAAGTACCGAAATTTGCTCAGCTACATTTCGTAATTGTCTGATATTTCCGTTCCAGCGGAATTTCAACAGTACTCCAACAGCATCGTCCTCTAACTTAATGGTTGGCATTTTATATTTTAAGGCAAAATCACTTGCGAACTTTCGAAATAACAGGTGAATATCCTCCTGTCGCTCTCTGAGTGGTGGAATATTGATTTCTACAGTACTCAGTCTGTAGTACAAATCTTCACGAAATTTCTCTTTTTTGATGGCTTCAAACATATTCACATTTGTTGCGGCAACGATACGAACATTTGTTTTTTGAACTTTACTTGATCCTACCTTTATGAATTCTCCATTTTCTAAGACACGTAATAAACGCACTTGCGTTGTTAATGGTAATTCGCCTACTTCATCTAAAAAAATTGTTCCTCCATCGGCAACTTCAAAATAACCAGAACGTGTTGAAGTTGCTCCGGTAAAAGCACCTTTTTCATGTCCGAAAAGTTCACTGTCAATAGTTCCTTCAGGAATAGCTCCACAGTTAACAGCAATGTATTTGCCGTGTTTACGATGTGACAACTGGTGTATGATTTTGGGAATACTTTCTTTACCTACACCACTTTCACCAGTCACTAATACCGAAATATCGGTAGGTGATACCTGAATCGCCTTTTCAATAGCGCGATTAAGTTTTTCGTTGTTTCCTATAATTCCGAAACGTTGTTTTATAGCTTGTATTGATTCCATATTTTAATTATCCTTCGAATATCCTATAGCATTACCAATAAGAGTTGCGCTGGTACAATCTTTTACATCGACATAAACCAAATCACCAATCTTGTAATCTTCTTTAGGAAACACTGCCACGATATTTTGTGAGGTTCTTCCAGACCATTCCGTATTCGATTTTTTTGATTCGCGTTCTATTAAAACTTCAACTGTTGTGTTGAGATATTCTTTAGTTTTAATTTCACTGTGTTCACGTTGCAACTGAACAATTTCAGCCAATCGTCGTTTTTTAACATCTTCAGGAACATCGTCCTCCATTTTGCGTTCAGCCATCGTTCCTGGTCGTTCGGAATAAGTAAACATATAACCAAAATTATACTTCACATACTCCATTAAACTCAAGGTGTCTTGGTGATCTTGTTCTGTTTCAGTAGGAAAACCAGCAATTAAATCCTGACTAATAGCACATTCAGGGAGGATACGTTTAATATTATCAATCAAATCGAAGTATTCTTCTCTTGTGTGAAGTCGATTCATTTCTTTTAAAATACGGTTGCTTCCACTTTGAACAGGTAAATGAATGTGTTTGCAAATGTTATCAAACTTAGCCATAGTTTCAATTACATCTAAGGTAAGATCCTGAGGATTACTCGTTGAAAACCGAATACGCATTTTTGGTTGTGCTTTTGCACATAATTCTAATAATTGAGCAAAATTAACAGCTGTCGCTTTTTGCAAATCACTCGCTTTTGAAAAATCTTTCTTAAGTCCGCCACCATACCATAAATAGCTATCTACATTCTGACCTAAAAGTGTGATTTCTTTAAACCCTTTATTCCACAAATCATTAACTTCCTCAATAATACTTTGAGGATCACGACTTCGCTCACGTCCTCTGGTAAAAGGTACGACGCAAAATGTACACATGTTGTCGCAACCACGTGTAATAGATACAAAAGCTGTTACACCATTGCTGTTCAACCGAACAGGAGAAATGTCACCATACGTCTCTTCTTTAGACAGAATAACATTTATAGCATCTCGACCTTCGTCAACTTCAGCTAACAGATTAGGTAAATCTTTGTATGCATCAGGACCAACCACTAAATCGACTATCTTTTCTTCTTCTAAAAATTTAGTTTTAAGGCGTTCAGCCATACAGCCAAGAACTCCAACCTTCATTTTAGGATTGATACGTTTAACAGCATTGTATTTTTCTAAACGTTTTCTAACGGTTTGTTCTGCTTTATCTCTGATAGAACAAGTATTTACCAAAACCAAATCGGCATCTTCAAGGTTTTGTGTAGTATTAAATCCTTGATCAGACAAAATAGAAGCGACAATTTCACTATCACTGAAATTCATAGCACATCCATAACTTTCAATAAAAAGTTTACGATGGTTATCTTGCTTGGCTTCAAGTATAAGTGATTCTCCTTGTTTGCTTTCGTCTATTGTTTTTTCCATAAATATATCGGCTTGTACTAACAACGATTATAATTGTATTGCTGAGTCAATAAGCATGCAAAGATACATTATTTTTTAAAAATGATGACAAAGTGTCAGCGTAGAATTTCCTTTGAAACGAGTCATTAATTCATTTACTTTGGAAACTAAATCAATACAGGTGTTTATATGTTACTGGCTGAAATTCAACATAAGATTCAAAATGCTAAACAATTAGATTTCGGAAATATATTCAATGAGAGTATAGCGTTGTTTAAAAAAGTTTGGGTTCAGGGCTTGATTACTGTTTTGTTGAGTCTCGGACTTTCAATACCATTCATATTTGTCATTACAATCCCAATGTCTTTTTTAGGAGCAATCGGAGAGAATAACCCAAGTATGGTTGATAATTTGGCCTTAGTAATGCTTCTGGTTGTTGTTTTGGTGTGTTTTGTTTTGGTTGTAGGTATGACAGTAGTTCTTCTGGGTTTAAAAGCCGCTTTTTATAGAATCATATTTCAGTATGACATGAATGTATCGGCTAAAGAAGATTACTTTTATTTTTTTAAACGACCTTATTTAGGTAAAACCATATCCTTATCTTTTTCCTATTTAGGAATTACATTGCTGGCAACTTTATTGTGTTATTTTCCGGTAATCTATGTTATGGTTCCCATGAATTTTCTATTCGTAATTTATGCTTTTAATCCAGAATTAAGTGTTTCTAATCTGGTGAAAGTGAGTTTTGCGCTTGGAAATAAAAAATGGTTTATCGCATTCGGATTAACATTAATAGCTGGAATTTTAGCTCAAATGATTGGATTTTTAATGTGCTTCGTAGGAATATTTGCTACAGCTTCTTTTGTGAGTTTGCCTTTATATGTAATATATAAGCAAGTAATTGGATTTGATATTCCGAAAATTGCTAAATTTGAGAATGAAAGCTTATAACGCAACCTTTTGAAACATTAAGCATCTAATACTAAAGTGAGCTTATGAAATTATTAAAAACCCTTATTGGTTGTATATGTATTCCTTTGTTATTAATGAATACACAATGTGATGATGACGATAATTTTGATGTTGCTAATTGTGGTCAACCTGTAATTATTGATACTTCTTTTTTTGAAACTGCAGTATCCAGTGAGTATTTTTTGGTCGATTATTACATCGATGGTGATTGTTTAACCATTGAAGTTTCAGCAAGTGGATGCGATGGTGAATCGTGGAGTATGGTGTTGGTTGACTCTGGAAATGTAGCAGAGTCGTCACCAGAACAACGCTTTTTAAAATTTGTATTCACTAATGAAGAGTCCTGTTTAGCTGTTTTTAGTCAAAGTCGTACATTTCATCTCACAGGATTACGCGTAGATGGAAGTAATGAGGTTGTTTTAAATATTGAAGGGTTTCCAGAACCGTTGTCTTATTTTTATTAATCCTATTTCTTTTAAAATGAAAAGAATCGCTTTTATTTTAGTCGCATTGTGTTTGTGGTCCTGTAATACTAATGACGACAATCAATTTGAAACGGTAACTGTTGCAGTTCCTGTAACAATGAGTAAAGCTGAATTTAGATCTTCAGTGGTGATCCAATCTCCTAAACCGATTTTAAATGTCGGAAAAATTTATGCATATCAGAATTATATTTTCATCAACGAAAAATTTAAAGGTGTTCATATCATTGATAATAGTGATCCGTTGCAACCTTATAAGACTGCCTTTGTAAGTATTCCCGGAAATGAAGATATTTCAGTTAAAAATGATTTTCTTTTTGCTGATAGTGCAGTGGATCTGGTTGTGTTTGATATTTCAGATTTTAATGCCATAAGTGAAGTGAATCGTTTGGAAGAGGTCTTCAGTACTTATGATTACCAGATTCCTGATGAAGCTACCGAAGCAGATTTTAGTACTATGAATTTTAATACAGATATTATAGTAGGTTGGACTCTAGTTGAACAACAACGTGAAGTACATCAAAGTGGTGATGAAGTAAATTTTGATTCCGGATCAATCAGTACTGGTGATGTAGGTGTTGGAGGTTCTTTAGCACGTTTTCAAATTGTTGAAGATTATTTATATACAGTTGGCGTAAACGAAATGACAGTATTTGATATTTCTAACTTATCACAACCAGCACTTGTTCATACTAATTACGCAGGATGGAATATTGAAACCATGTTTCATGCTGATGGTTATTTGTATTTAGGAGGAAGCAATGGTATGTTCATTCACAGTATAGAAAACCCAGCATTTCCACAATATGTTTCTGAGTTTACACATTGGGAAGGATGTGATCCGGTTGTGGTTGATGGTAATTATGCCTATTTAACATTAAGAGGTGGGAATGACTGCGGACAGGAATTTAGTGTTCTCGAAGTTATAGATATCAGTAATAAGTTTAGTCCAACATTGGTAGATCAGCATGTGCTTGATAATCCCTATGGTTTAGGTTTTAAAGGCAATAGTCTTTTTGTTTGTGATGGGACTTCTGGAGTGAAGGTGTTCGATAAAACCAATCCGCTAAACATGCAAATTGTAGCTGCTTTTCCAAACGTACAAGCTAAAGATGTGATTCCTTTAAGCGATAAACTCTTGATGATTTCTGATAATGCCTTGCATCAATACGAATACGATGCTGAAAATTCAATTGTTTTGATAAGTACACTAATTCTAAACTAATTCACTTTATTGTTTCCGGTAATGAAAACGCTTAAATTATATGGGTTTCTATCACCATTTTATATAGATTAACATCCTCTTTTTTTAGATAAAATGCAATTGAAATTTTTAAAAATTAGGATGATAAATTTTTTTTCACATACATTTGTAGCCTGAAAAAATCAAATATGCCGAAGAATTTAGTCATTGTAGAGTCACCAGCAAAAGCCAAAACCATAGAAAAATTTCTTGGAAAGGATTTTAAAGTAGAATCTAGTTTTGGTCACATAGCTGACTTGCCTTCAAAAGAATTAGGAGTAGATGTAGAGGGAGATTTTAAGCCTAAATATCAAGTTTCAAAAGATAAAAAGGATGTTGTTAAAAAGCTAAAAGAACTTGCTAAAAAAGCAGAAATGGTTTGGCTGGCAAGTGATGAGGATCGAGAAGGAGAAGCCATTGCATGGCATTTAGCTGAAACATTAGATTTAGATAAATCGAAAACGAAACGTATCGTTTTTCATGAGATTACAAAATCAGCCATTCAAAAAGCGATTGAAAATCCAAGAGGCATAGATTACGATTTAGTCGATGCGCAACAAGCAAGACGTGTTTTAGATCGTATCGTTGGTTATGAATTATCTCCTATATTATGGAGAAAAGTAAAAGGCGGTTTGTCAGCAGGTCGTGTACAATCGGTTTCTGTACGTTTGATTGTTGAACGTGAGCGTGAAATAAATGAATTCACACCTGAAGCGTCATATCGTATTGATGCTGAGTTTTCAAATGAGGACGGACAGACTTTTAAAGCAAAACTTCCTAAGAATTTTTCATCTAAAAAAGAAGCATATTCATTTTTAGAGTCTAATGCTAAAGCAGATTTTAAAGTAGCTGACCTTCAAAAGAAACCTGCAAAAAAATCACCTGCAGCACCATTTACAACGTCTACATTGCAACAGGAAGCTTCCAGAAAGCTGGGATTTTCAGTAAGTAGAACAATGCAAAATGCTCAGCGTTTATATGAAGCAGGATTGATAACTTATATGAGAACAGATAGTGTTAATTTATCTGATGAGGCTAGAAAAGGCGCTCAGGCAGAAATTGAAGATGCTTATGGTTCAAAATTTAGCAAATCAAGACAATATAAAGGTAAATCTAAAGGTGCTCAGGAAGCTCACGAGGCTATTCGACCGACAGATTTTTCGAAACATACAGTTAGTGTTGAAAGAGATCAGGCTCGTTTATACGATTTGATCTGGAAACGAGCTATCGCATCTCAAATGAGCGATGCCGAGTTAGAGCGTACCAATGTTAAAATTGAAGCTTCAACTCATAAAGACATATTTACTGCAAATGGAGAGGTGATTACCTTTGAAGGCTTTTTAAAAGTGTACTTAGAAGGAACAGATGATGAGGATACAGAGCAGGAAGGTATGTTGCCAGCAATGAAAGTCAACGAAACCTTATTAAATAGTTACATTACAGCAACCGAGCGTTTTTCACGTCCACCTTACAGGTATACTGAAGCTTCACTCGTTAAACAATTAGAAGAACTCGGCATTGGTCGTCCGTCAACTTATGCACCAACGATTTCTACAATTCAGAACAGAAATTACGTAGAAAAAGGATCTAATGAAGGTGTTGAAAGAGAGTATACACAACTCATACTTCAAAGTGGAAGTGTCAAAGACAATACACTTACTGAAAAAGTAAACAGTGATAAAGGTAAATTGGTTCCAACAGATATTGGGATGATTGTGACTGATTTTCTTGTGAATCATTTCGGAGGAATTTTAGATTATAACTTCACGGCAAAAGTTGAAGCAGATTTTGATGAAATTGCTGAAGGTAAAGAAGACTGGAAAAAAATGATGAAAGATTTCTACAAAGACTTTCATCCAAAAGTTGAAGATGTAGCAGAAAATGCCGATCGTGAATCTGGTGAACGTATTCTTGGTAAAGATCCAAAAACCGGAAAGCAGGTTAGTGTACGTTTAGGGAAGTTCGGGCCAATGGTTCAGATTGGAACGGTTGACGACGAAGAGAAGCCTCAGTTTGCAAGTCTGTCGCCAGATCAACAATTAACAACCATAACTTATGAAGAAGCTATGGAATTGTTTAAATTGCCAAAGCAATTAGGAACCTACGAAGGTGAAGTTATTGAAGTTAATAATGGTCGCTTTGGACCTTATGTAAAGTTTGGTAAGAAATTCGTGTCGCTTCCAGCAGGAACCAATCCAACTGATGTAGAAATGGATCAGGCTATTGAACTTATTGAAGAAAAGAAAAAAGCTGATGCACCTATATATATGTATCAGGATTTACCAGTTCAAAAAGGAAAAGGACGTTTTGGACCATTTATCAAATGGAACAATATGTTCATTAATGTAAATAAAAAGTACGACTGGGATAATTTATCTGAAGATGATATAGTTGAATTGATTGAAGATAAAATCCAGAAGGAAAAAGATAAATTAATCCATCATTGGGAAGATGAAGGTATTCGCGTGGAAAAAGCACGTTGGGGAAGACACAATATTATTAAAGGAAAAACAAAAGTGGAACTTCCAAAAACTGTTGATGTTTCTGAGATGACTTTAGAAGAAGCAAAAGCTCACATCGAAAAGAAAGCGCCTAAGAAAAAAGCAACAGCCAAAAAGAAAACAACTAAAAAGAAAACCACTACAAAAAAGTAATCTAAATGAATTTCAATTTTTTGTCACCTGTTACAGATGCAGTCTTAGCTCATAATGAACTATTGTCTGAACAAGCATTTGGCAAAAAAATTAAAATCCATTCCTCTCAAAATGGTATTCCGGATTTAGATGATGTTAAACTGGCTATTATTGGTGTTAAGGAAAATCGAAACGATGTTAATTATATAGGTGAAGAACTAAGTTTTGATATCATTCGTACATCTTTATATTCACTGTTTCCCGGAAACTGGCATACTTCCGTTGCCGACTTAGGTGATATTCCGGCAGGCTCAACAATAGAAGATACGTATTATGCCTTACGTACTATTATTTCAGTTTTAATTGAAAAAAAAATCATACCTATTATAATAGGAGGAAGCCAGGATTTAACTTATGCTAATTACAGAGCTTACGATACGATGGCTCCAATGGTTAATATTGTTAATGTAGATAGTAATTTCGATTTGGGAGATGCTTCCGTTGAGATGAAAAACAATAGCTTCCTTGGGAAAATCATTTTAGAACAGCCTTATAACTTATTTAACTACTCAACTATTGGTTATCAAACCTATTTCAATTCGCAGGAAGAAATAGATTTGATGGACAAACTTTATTTTGAAGCTTATAGGTTAGGGGAAGTGACGCACAAAATAAATATGGTCGAACCTGTCATGCGTGACGCTCATATTGTCACGATAGATTTAAAATCTGTTCGTGCATCTGAAGTTGGTGCTAAGCAGAAATTTTCACCTAATGGATTTAACGGAAAAGAAATTTGTGCAATTTCTCGTTATGCTGGAATTAGCAACAAGGTATCGTCTTTTGGTATTTATGAATTTAAGACCACGAAAGAATTAGACGCAACACCAATGCTCATATCACAAATGATATGGTATTTTATAGAAGGTGTGAATTGTAGAGTTAATGATGATAATTTTGAGGACGACAATAATTATCAGAAATTTAATGTTCTTATTGAAGATGAAGAGCTTATATTCTATAAAAGTGTAAAAACTGGACGTTGGTGGATAGAAATTCCTTTTTTGCCTAACGTCAATAATAAATTAAAAAAGCATACGTTATTACCATGCACCCACGAAGATTATGTTGAAGCTAGTCAAGGAAAAATACCAGAAAGATGGTATAAAGCTTATAAAAAGAACAGTTTTTAGTATATTTAGCATTTAAAAGATTAACGTTTTTTTAATCGACGAAATGTTAATTTAATGGGATGAAATGCAAAAAAACTATAAAAAAAATTGTTTTTTACAAAATATATAAATATGTTTACTGCCTTAAAAAAAACAAACACTTTTTTAAGATATATAATTACAACTAAAATAATTTAACCTCGAGTTTCTATGAATATTAAGAAGTTTGCTTTATTGACCGCTGTTTTAGCTCTATTAGTCAGTTGTGGCTCTGGTGACAGAGGAGAACTGGTTGGAGTTAAAGGAAAAAAATGGCATCCCGAAAAACCTTATGGTATGGCACTTGTTCCAGGTGGAGCATTTATAATGGGAAAATCGGATGATGACCTTGCTGGTGTTCAAGATGCACCAACACGAACTGTTACAGTTAGAGCGTTCTATATGGACGAAACTGAAATTACTAATAGTGAGTATCGCGAGTTTGTATATTGGGTTAGAGATTCAATATTAAGAACAAAACTTGCAATTTTAGCCGATGAGATTGGTGAAACTCCTGGTAATGGAGGTATTGGAGAATTTGCATTTAACGATGCAGATCCAGAAAACATGTCTGTTTATGAAAAGTACATGTATGATAACTACAGTGGATTAGGTCCAACGGGTTATGAAGGACGAAAACTAAATCGTGAAGTTGATTTAATTTTTGATACTAATGATTATCCTGATGAATACTACGCTGAAGTTATGGATACTATGTATTTGCCTATTGAAGAATCGTACAACGGTCAGCGTACTTGGGATGTTAAGAAATTTAAATTTCAGTATAAGTATATGGACATTCAAAAAGCTGCTAAAGATCGTAGCTTAAGACGTAAAGATGTTATCATTACTGAAGAGGTAGAAGTATATCCAGATACAACAGCATGGATACGAGATTTCTCATATTCTTATAACGAACCAATGCACAATGATTATTTCTGGCATGATGCTTATGGAGATTATCCTGTAGTAGGAGTTTCCTGGAAACAAGCTAATGCATTCTGTCAATGGAGAACATTAAAAAAGAACAGCTACCAGAAAAGTAAAGGAAAGCAATTTGTAAATAAATTCAGATTACCTTCTGAAGCAGAGTGGGAATACGCTGCAAGAGGAGGTCTTCAGGGAGCAACTTATCCTTGGGGTGGACCTTATGCTAAAAACGACAGAGGTTGTTTTATGGCTAATTTTAAACCATTAAGAGGTGATTATGCAGCAGATCAGGCACTTTATACTGTTGAAGCTGATGCTTATGAACCAAATGATTTCGACCTTTACAACATGGCTGGAAATGTTTCAGAATGGGTACAAGGGTCATACGATCCGGCATCCTATGAGTACTCGGCAACGTTTAATCCAACAGTAAATGATCCAGACAACGAGCGTAAAGTTGTTCGTGGAGGATCCTGGAAAGATGTTGCTTACTTCTTACAGGTAAGCTCAAGAGACTATGAATATGCAGATTCAGCAAGAAGCTACATTGGTTTTAGAACAGTTCAGGATTATATGGGAACTGAAGTAACTCAAAATGCAGCAACCAACTAACTTTTAATTAACTAAACTAAATATTTAATCTACTTAAGTTACACTTAAGGCTAAAAACTAAAAACAAAATTATGGCACAAAAAGGAAAAGTAACCGTAACAAATATGATCTACGGATTAGGAGCAGCAATTGTAATTGTTGGAGCTTTATTTAAAATTCAACACTGGCCTTTCGGATCTGAAATCCTTACTTTAGGGATGATTGTTGAGGCACTTGTATTCACATATTCAGCTTTTGAAAGACAACAAGCAGAATTAGACTGGTCTTTAGTATATCCTGAACTAGCTGGAGGAATGATGTCAAATAAAAAAGCTAAAAACGAAGATCCTAAAGATGCAGAAGGATTATTGTCAAAAAAATTAGATAATCTTTTAAAAGAAGCTAAAATTGATGGTGAATTAATGGCAAGCTTAGGTACCAGTATTAAAAACTTTGAAGGTGCTGCAAAAGGAATTAGTCCAACGGTTGATGCTATGACAGCTCAACAGAAATACAGTGAAGAAATGTCTTTAGCTGCTGCTCAAATGGAATCACTTAACAGTCTTTACAAGGTACAGATGGAAAGTGCTAACCGTCAAGCTGCAATTAATGAAGAAGCTGTTGAAAACGCAACTAAATTAAAAGAACAAATGCAATCATTAGCATCTAACTTATCATCATTAAATGGTGTGTATGGTGGTATGCTTTCTGCAATGAATAAAAGCTAATTAGTTTTTAAACTAGATTTAATAACAACTATTAACAAACTAAAAAAACTAATTTAAAATGGCAGGAGGAAAATTATCTGCAAGGCAGAAAATGATTAACTTGATGTACTTGGTATTTATTGCGATGATGGCAATGAATATGTCAAAAGAAGTACTATCCGCTTTCGGTTTAATGGAAGCAAAATTTGCTGACTCAAACGAGTTAACAAGTGAACGAAATGAAGCATTACTTGCTGACCTTGAGAAAAAGTCAGATGAAAAGCCGGAAGAATTTATGATTCCAGCAGCTAAAGCTAAACAAGTAAGCGCAGCTTCTGAAAAATTCTTTAACTATCTTGAAACTTTAAAAGTTGATCTTTTGAAAAAAGGAGATTACAAAATTGATCCTGAAACAGGAAAATTACCTTTCGAAGCAATGGATAAAACCGATATTCTTGATGAAGCTTGGTTTACTGGAGATAGATTGACAAAGAAAGGTCAAGAAGTAATGTCTAAAATTGAAGAATACAAATCTTCAATACGAGATATCTTAGGAAAGGATGTTAAAGCTTCAAAAGTATTATCAAACTTTGAGAAAACATTCAGTACTGAAAAAGTTGAAAACAAAGACGGGAAAAAAATTGATTGGTTAGATTACCACTTTCAAGGATTCCCTGCAATTGCATCCTACACAAAATTGACGGCATTTCAAAATGACGTTGAGGTGACTGAAGCAAACATTATCAACTATTACTTAGGAAACGTATTAACTGATGCTGTTTCTCTTGATAAATACAAAGCAATCATCTTAGCTGATAAATCAGCGTTTTTCGCTGGTGAAAAATTCCAAGGTAGAGTTGTAATTGGAAAATATGCAAAAGTACCACCTACAGGTTTAAGTATTGGAGGTCAGGCTATCGATTTAGATGAAGCGATTGACTCAACTGGAGCTGCACGATTAGACTTTAATGTTGGTGGTGTTGGTGAACATGAAATTGATGGTACATTCACATTTATGGAAGATGGTAAACCACTAGAAATTCCTATTAAAGGAAACTATGTGGTGGTTCCAAGACCTAACTCTGCAACAATTTCTGCAGATAAGATGAATGTTGTATATCGTGGTGTAGTTAACCCAATGACTATTTCTTTCGCTGGTGTACCTGATAACAAAGTTTCTGCTTCAGGAGCTGGATTGTCAAAAGGTTCTGGTATGGGTAAATATACAATGGTACCAACGTCAGGTAGAGAAGTAACTATTAATGTTACTGCAACCTTAGATGATGGTTCTAAAGTAAGTGATAAAGCAGTATTCAGAATTAAGGATATTCCAAAGCCATCAGGTCAAATTGCTGGTCAGATTGGAACTGCTAAATTACCTAGAAATAACGTAGAGATTGGTAAAATTGAAGCTGTCTTAGAGGACTTTGATTTCGATTTACCATTAACGGTAACAGGATTTAAAATTAAAGTTGAAGGGAAGCCTTCTGTAACATGTTCCGGGAATAGACTTAATGGTGCAGCTAAAACTGCTCTAAGAAGTGCTAAACGTGGGTCACAAGTTCAAATTTTTGATATTAAATCGAGAAGTAATGGTCCTGCAATTAAACCTGCATCGCCACTAATCATTGAGTTGACTAATTAATCAACCATTAGAAAAACCCAAATTTAAAATTAGAAGAGATGAATTATAAATTTTTATTATCAATTGTTTTGACTGTAGGTATCACATCTAATGTATGTGCTCAGGCAAATATTTTAAATGCTAAAGTACCTCAGGAAGTAGGTGTGAAAACTGAAGCTCAGTTAGCATTAGATAATGACGAACCATTAGAATACGGTTACGTTGATGATAGAGACATATTGTTTTCTAAAATGACTTGGGAAAAAGTGGTTTTGGATGAACGTGTGAATTTTCCGTTATACTTTCCTGTAGATACTAATAATATAGGTAAAGAGAGACGTTCTTTATATCATACACTGATTAAAGCTGTAAAAGACGGAAAAATTAAAAACGTTTATAATGATTCTTACTTTACTGTGAAACGTACAATGAAGGAACTTCAAGACATCACAACTAAAGTTGATACTTTAGATATTGGTTACGATCAATTAAATGCTGATGGCTATGTAGATCCTGAGTACATTACAACAACTAATATTGAAGCTTTTCATATTAGTGCATATCTAATTAAAGGATTGTGGTATTTTGATAAGCGCCATGGAGAATTAAAGTACAGAATTTTAGGAATCGCACCTGCAGCGCCAGATGTTAACTTCTTAGACTCTGATGATGAATCTTTAAAAACTCCTAATGCTTTATTTTGGGTATTTTTCCCAGAAGCAAGAGAAGTATTACATGAGGCAAAAGCTTTCAATAATAAGAATAGTGCTATGCCAATATCGTTTGATCATTTGCTTAATTCCAGACGTTTTAACGGTTACATGTACAAAGAAGAAAATGTATATGGAGACCGCGAAGTGAAAGAATATGTAGCTGATAATGCACTAATGCAATTATTAGAATCTGATCGAATTAAAGATAAGATTCGTAATTTCGAACAAGATATGTGGGCTTATTAAGTCACAGTATATAAATTATCAAAAACGCTCACTATAACAGTGAGCGTTTTTTTTATGCTCCAGCTTCAAGAAATCTTTTATGCTAAGGCTAAGCATTCTTGTTATATCTTCGTTACTTTTGCCTTCATGAATCACGTAGATTATATAATTGTAGGCAATGGTTTAGCAGGTATTGCCTTTGCTGAACAACTCAGACTTCATAATAAAGATTTTATTGTTTTCGATAATCAATCTCAACAATCTTCAAGAGTTGCAGCAGGTTTGTATAATCCGGTAGTCTTAAAACGTTTTACAAGTGTTTGGAACGCTAAACATCAATTAGAACTTGCAATTCCAAAATACGAAGCGCTTGAAAAATTACTTCAAGTTAAACTAAATTATAAATTACCCATCTACAGGAAGTTTACCTCTATTGAGGAACAAAATGACTGGTTTACGGCCTCAGATCAACCAGTCTTGTGTGATTTTTTATCTACATCGCTAATCAAAACAAACCATCCATCAATACATGCTGAATTTGGTTTTGGAGAAGTATTACATTCAGGGAGAATACATACCTCTCAATTAATTAAATCGTATGCTGTGTTTCTCGATTCTGAAAACAGACTTTACAAGGAGGAGTTTCATCATAACCAACTTGAAATTCAGCAAAATTCAATTAATTATAAAACAATTACAGCCAAGCATATTGTATTTGCTGAAGGATTTGGTTTGATGGAGAATCCGTTTTTCAGACACCTACCTTTAAATGGAACAAAGGGTGAAATGCTTATTATAAAAGCTCCTGAACTCAACATAAATTTTATTTTGAAGTCTTCTGTGTTTATAGTGCCTTTAGAAAGTGACTTATATTGGATTGGAGCAACTTATGAATGGGAAGATAAAACGCATTCTACTACAAAAAAGGGTAAAGATGAATTAATTAAAAAATTAAAAACCATCATCACTTGTAACTTTGAAGTTGTTGAACATATTGCTGGAATTCGTCCTACAACTAAAGATCGCAGACCATTTGTTGGCTCTCATCAAAAACATAAAAACCTACATGTATTAAACGGACTAGGAACACGAGGTGTAATGATATCTCCTTACGTAGCTGAACAGCTATTCAATTATATTGAAAATGATGCTAGTTTAGACAAAGACATTGATATAAAAAGATTCGGCTAAAATTAATGGCTATTTCTTTGCTAAATTCTTGTCGTAACTCATAAAGAGATTAATCCAGATATTTCTTGAAAGACGCATGATTATTGGTCCAAATACGACCATAGTAATAACAATTGAAATGAATGCAGTCATCAATGAGGTTTTCAGGAATAAATAACTAATGATAAAAGCTGCTACTGCAAACGCAATTCCAACACCATAACTCACATACATGGAACCATAAAAAAATGAAGGTTCTAAGCGATAGCGCGTATTGCAATTCGAACATTTTTCATTAATCTTTAAAACATCACTCAGCACATAAGGATTTTTGGTTTTATACATCGATTCTTGATGGCATTTCGGACAAGCTCCTGTAAAAATGCTGTAAATTTTTGTGCCTTTTAACATGATTTAAATTTGATTACTTTTGCGCTTTGTATTTCGATACAAATTTACGCTTTATTAATAATTTCATTGTAACAAAAGTAACAAATGCTTAATATCCATAATCTTTCTATTTCATTTCAAGGTGACTTTCTCTTTGAGGATATTACGTTTAAACTTAGTCCTGGAGATCGTATCGGTTTAATTGGTAAAAATGGAGCTGGAAAATCTACCATGCTTAAAATTTTATCTAAAGAATTAGAGCCAGATTCCGGGCAAATTGCAGCAGATAAAAATTTGAGTATTGGGTTTTTAAAACAGGACATCGATTTTGTTTTCGGAAAAACTGTACTTGAAGAATCATATGAAGCTTTTAAAGACATCAAAGATCTTGAGGCTAAAATGGAAGATGTTAATACGCAATTGGCTGAACGTACAGATTACGAAAGTGACAGTTATAATCAGTTGATGATAGACCTCAATGAAATTCAACATGCCTATGAAATTATTGGAGGTTATAGTTATCAAGGTGAAACTGAAAAAATATTACAAGGACTCGGATTTAAGCGTGAAGATTTTGATAAGCTAACAGACACCTTTTCTGGTGGATGGAGAATGCGAATTGAATTAGCGAAGTTATTATTACAAAACAATGATATTCTGTTGTTAGATGAGCCAACAAACCACTTAGATATAGAATCGATTATCTGGCTGGAAAGCTTTTTGAAAAATTATTCAGGTGCAGTTGTTATTGTATCTCACGATAAAATGTTTTTAGATAACGTCACTAATCGTACCATTGAGATTTCTCTCGGAAGAATATACGATTATCCAAAACCTTATTCTAAGTTTTTGGTACTTCGTCAGGAAATTAAAAACCAGCAGTTTGCATCTCAGAAAAATCAGCAAAAGCAAATTGAACAAACTGAAAAGTTAATTGAGAAATTCAGAGCTAAGGCAAGCAAGGCAACCATGGCTCAGTCACTCATAAAAAAACTTGATAAAATTGATCGTATCGAAGTTGATGAAGATGATAACAGTGTCATGACCTTAAACTTCCCTGTGTCTGTCATACCAGGTAAAGTCGTTGTAGAAGCCGAACAAATTTCAAAACGTTACGACGACAATCAGGTATTAACCGATGTCAATTTAATGATTGAGCGTGACAGTAAAACAGCATTCGTCGGGCAAAACGGTCAAGGGAAATCTACGCTTGCAAAAATTATTGTTGGTGAAATTAAACACCAAGGTGAACTCAAATTAGGACACAATGTACAAATAGGCTACTTCGCTCAAAATCAGGCAGAGTATTTAGATGGAAGTAAAACTGTTCTAGATACTATGATTGATGCTGCCAATGAGACGAACAGAAGTAAAGTACGTGATATTTTAGGGTCGTTTCTGTTTCGTGGAGATGAAGTAGAAAAGTATGTTAGAGTGCTTTCAGGAGGCGAAAGAAACCGTTTGGCTCTTGCAAAATTAATGCTTCAACCGATTAACGTCTTAATCATGGATGAGCCAACAAACCATTTAGATATCAAATCTAAAAATGTGTTGAAAGAAGCTTTGAAAAAGTACGAAGGTACTCTGGTTTTAGTGTCACACGATAGAGATTTTCTTCAAGGACTTACCAATAAAGTGTATGAGTTTAAAGATCAAAAAATAAAAGAATATTTAGGTGATATTGACTTTTATTTAGAGCAACGTAATGTTGAGAACTTACGTGAAGTCGAAAAAAGAACCGTTGTAAAAGAAACACCTAAAACAACCAATAAGCAATCTTACGAAGATCAAAAGAAACTCAAATCACTTAACAACAAGTTGAGTAATGTCGAATCTAAAATTAGTCAGTTAGAAAAAGACATTAAAGCCGATGATGTAGAGCTGGCAATAAATTATGATGCAACGGTTGCTGATACGTCATTTTTTGACCGCTACCAGGCTAAAAAAACTAAACTTAAAAAATTGATGGCAGACTGGGAATCTATTCATTTTGAATTAGATGAATTATCCTAATCTCAATGAATTGTTTTATGTTTTTTTTAACTGTATGCGATACGCAATTGAATATTTTTGTAGCTTAAAGATCATTCCTACTTTATAG
>JAAEZL010000006.1:0-7138 GCA_018222875.1 Algicola sp. | reverse complement strand
AACCATCAAATACGTTTCAATGAGAAAACTAGTGCTGTTTATAGTTGGCATAATTATCATTTTTGCGGCACTCTTCGGAGCTTACCTCATCGTAAAAAGCAATAATCAACCTAAGCCAAAAATTGCTAAAGTCATTAAAACAGTCTATGTAGATACTGTTAAAAATGCAACAGTTCCAATTACCATTCCTGCAAACGGTAATCTAATAGCTAAGAATAGATTTGAATTGTTTTCAGAAGTTCAAGGTGTGTTCGAAAGCAGTGCTCAGGATTTCAAAGCTGGTCAGACCTATAATAAAGGGGAGTTGTTAATCCGTATCAATTCAAGTGAATATTATGCCTCAGTTCAATCTGCAAAAAGTGAGTTATACAATCTCATTACGTCATTAATGCCAGATTTACGATTAGATTATCCAAAAGCCTTTCCGGTTTGGGAAGCCTATCTTAATAACTTCAATATGAATTCTGGTGTAGCACCTTTGCCAGAAGTAAATGATAATACAGTTAACTATTTTATTACTGGTCGTGGAGTACAAACGGCATATTACAATGTTAAAAATTTAGAACAACGGCTTTCTAAATATAGAATCTATGCACCTTACAAAGGGATTTTAACTGAAGCCTTAGTCAACAAAGGAACCTTAGTGCGTCCAGGTCAAAAATTAGGTGAGTTTATTGATCCTTCAATTTATGAATTAGAATTGTCTATTGGAAAAACATTTAGTGATTTATTACAAATAGGCGAAAACGTCACACTGAACACCTTAGATAAGCAAACAACATACAATGGAACGGTTTCAAGAATTAACGGAAGAATTGATCAGGAAACACAAACAGTAACAGTTTTTGTTGAAGTAAAAGCGGAAGATTTGAAAGAAGGCATGTATATGGAGGCACAATTAAAAGCGAAAGAAATTGAAAATGCCATTAAAGTGTCCCGAAAGCTCTTGGTCAATCAATCTGAAATTTTTATTTTAAAAGATAGTCTTCTGGATATCATTAAAGTGAATCCTGTCTATTTTTCGCCTAAAGAAGTTGTCCTTAAGGGCGTTCCCGATCATACAGTGATATTATCAAAATCTATTCCAGGAGCTTATGCGGGAATGAAGGTAAAAGTTAATCAGGAATCGGTGATTTCTAATAACGAAGCTACACAATAAGATGAGAAAAGTTATTGCTTATTTTATAAAATACGATGTGGCAGTGAATGTCATTATCATAGCATTTTTCATATTTGGAGTTATAGGAATGTTAAGCTTAAAATCGTCATTCTTTCCATTGCAAGAAGCCGAAATCATCTCAATAAATATAACATATCCTGGAGCTGCTCCAGAGGAAATTGAAGAAGGCGTCGTTTTAAAAATCGAAGACAATCTCAAAGGTCTCATAGGTGTTGAACGTGTAACCTCTACATCTCGTGAGAATGGAGGAAGCATAACTATAGAGATTGAAAGTGATGAAGACATAGATGATATGTTGGCTGAAGTGAAGAATGCAGTAGATCGTGTACCTAATTTCCCAACAGGAATGGAACCTCTGGTTGTCGCTAAACAAGAACGTGTAAGGCAAACCATAGATTTTGCCATTAGTGGTTCTAATATCGAACTCACATCTCTCAAACAAATCGGGAGACAAATAGAAAACGATTTGCGTGCCATGGAAGGCATTTCTCAGATTTCGGTTTCTGGTTATCCTGAAGAAGAAATTGAAATTGCAGTGAGAGAAAATGACTTATTGGCTTATAATCTTACATTTACTGAAGTTGCCGAAGCTGTCTCGCAGGCGAATATATTAACCACTGGAGGAAATATTAAAACGGAAGCTGAAGACTATCTTATTAGAGCAAATAACAGATCTTATTATGGAGATGAGCTCAATAACTTACCTGTAAGAGCTCTTGATAATGGAACTATAGTTCGACTTCAAGATGTCGCTTCAGTAAGAGATCGCTTTTCAGAAACACCAAATGCCTCTTATTTTAATGGCAATGTAGCTGTTAATATTGAAATTACAAATACCAATAGTGAAGACCTTATTTCTACAGCTGAAAAAGTTAATGAATATATTACAGAATTCAACCAAAAGTATACAGGTGTTAAAATTGATGTGGTTAGTGATTCCTCCATTCGACTGAATCAAAGAACGCAACTTTTACTGGAAAATGGAGCTATGGGTATTTTTCTGGTATTGTTTTTTCTTTCTATTTTTCTAAATACCAGACTAGCATTTTGGGTAGCATTTGGATTACCTGTAGCTTTTTTGGGAATGTTCGTATTTGCTGCACAATTTGATGTGACCATCAACGTGTTGTCACTTTTCGGGATGATTATTGTAATTGGTATTTTGGTAGATGATGGTATTGTCATTGCTGAAAATATTTATCAGCATTATGAAATGGGCAAATCAAGAGTTCAGGCTGCTATAGATGGCACAATGGAAGTTTTGCCTGCAATTCTTTCAGCCATTATTACAACAGTATTAGCATTTTCAACATTTTTATTTTTAGAAGGTAGAATAGGTGATTTCTTTAGTGAAGTATCAGTGATTGTGATTCTGACATTATTAGTTTCCTTAGTAGAAGCACTCATTATTTTACCTGCTCATATTGCACATTCTAAAGCATTGGTAAAAATGACAACTGCTGAAAAGAAGGAGAAAAAAGGCCTGGCTAAAGCATTTTTAAAGCTGAGAGAGGTCAATAAATATGGTGACAAGTTTATGGTCTATTGTCGGGATAATATGTATAGTCCTGTGTTGCGATTTGCGCTAAACCAAAGATTTATAACCTTTGCTATTTTATTAGCTCTTATGATTTTAACTATTGGTGCTAATCAAGGTGGAATTATCAGAACATCTTTCTTCCCAAGTATTGCCAGTGATAGAGTAAGTATTGATTTGTTAATGCCTGAAGGTACAAATCCAAAAATAACAGACTCTATAATTACTATGGTAGAAGATGCGGCTTGGGTTGTTAATGAAGATTTTACAAAACGACAAACCGGAAATAAACAGGTTGTTGAAAATATAATTAAACGTGTCGGACCAGGTAATAACAAGGCCAGTTTAAATGTTAATTTACTTCCAGGTGAGGATCGTGATTTTGGCTCACCTGAAATAACAAATGCCATCAGAGAGAAAGTAGGCGAAGTTTACGGAGTAGAACGCTTAACATTTGGCTCAGGTGGTAATTTTGGCGGAACACCAATTTCTGTATCCTTATTAGGAAACAATACCGAAGAACTTAAACAGGCTAAGTCAGAGCTTAGAGCAGTTTTAGAAAAGAATCCACTTTTAGCAGATGTCACAGATACAGATCCTGAAGGTATTAAAGAAATCAATGTTGAATTAAACGAAACGGCTTACGCACTCGGCTTAAACCTGAGAAATGTGATGGCTCAGGTAAGAGCAGGTTTCTTCGGATTGCAAGCACAGCGTTTTCAACGTGGTCAGGACGAAATAAGAGTTTGGGTAAGATATGACAGGGATAACCGAACCTCTATTAACGATCTCGATGATATGCGAATTGTTACGCCCTTAGGACAACGAGTGCCTTTTGGAGAGGTTGCGACATATACAATCAAAAGAGGAGATGAAAGCATTAGTCATTTAAATGGTCAGCGCGAAATACAAGTCAATGCAGATTTAAAAGATCCAAACGGAAGTGCTGCAGAAATTTTGCTGGATATTCAAAATAATGTGATGCCAGATATTCTCTCAAAATATTCTACAGTAGGCGTATCTTATGAAGGACAAAATAGAGAAGCTGGAAAATTAACACGTTCTGCATGGACGACAGTGCCAATAGTTATTTTCTTAATATACGTAGTAATAGCATTTACCTTCAGAAGTTATAGTCAGCCATTATTATTAATTCTATTAATCCCATTTAGTTTTATAGCTGTGGCCTGGGGACACTGGTTCCACGATTTTCCAATTAATATTCTATCTGCTTTAGGTATTATTGCCTTGATAGGAATTATGGTAAATGACGGATTAGTTTTAATTGGAAAATTTAATTCATTTTTAAAATCAGGTATGGCTTTTGACGAGGCATTATATGAAGCAGGAAGAAACAGATTTAGAGCTATCTTCTTAACCTCTATAACTACTATTGCTGGTATTGCTCCTTTATTGCTGGAAAAAAGCAGACAAGCTCAATTTTTAAAACCGATGGCAATTTCTATTGCATATGGTATCGGAATTGCAACAATTCTAACCTTAATTATTTTGCCTTTATTATTATCGGCTATGAACAGCTTTAAAACGAATAAAAAATGGCTCATAACAGGAAATAGGATTTCAAAAGAAGAGGTAGAACGTGCAATAATAGAACAGCAAATAGATGAATACTAAACACTTTACCACACTGTTTTTAGCGTTATTTGGGATGACCATTAGCGCTCAGGAAGTTCTGTCAACGGATAAGGCTTTAGAATTAGCTCTGGAAAACAATTACGGAATCCAGATAGCAACTACTTCTGTTGAAGTTGCCGAAAACAATAAAGGCATATTAAACTCAGGATATCTGCCAACAGTAACTGGAAATGCAGGTGGTTCCATCGAAAAACAAAATACGGAAGGTGAATTGGCAAATGGAGAAACCAGAATTGCTAATGGAGCTGAAACACGCAGATATAATGCTTCTGTAAGTTTAAATTATACACTTTTTGACGGATTGGGTCGCCTCTACAATTACAGAAGGTTGAAAGAGCAATATCAATTATCAGAACTTGAAGCACGTGAGACTATTGAAAACACACTAATTCAATTGTTTTCAATTTATTACAATGTGGCTCAGCTTTCAGAAAATACGGAAGCACTTAAAGAAACAATTACCATTTCAAAAGACCGATTAACACGTGCAGGTTATCAGTTTGATTATGGACAAAACACGAAATTAGAAGTGTTAAATGCTGAAGTAGATATTAACAATGATAGTATCAACCTAATCAACGCTAAGCAACAATTAAAAAACACAAAACGTGACTTAAATGTGGTATTAGGAAATCAGTTAAATCAGGATTTCAAAGTGGATACAACCATACGTTTTTTACTCCAGCTGGATAAAGATGATCTTTTGGAAAAAACCAAAGCAAATAATGTAACCTTACTTCAGGCTAATAAAAATATTAATATAAGTCAGCTAGATATTAAAACAAGTAGAGCACAATTTTTGCCAACTGTTGGTTTGGTAGGTTCTTATGGCTGGAATGAATCTAATAATAATAGTCCGCTGGCATTCGTTCTCCAAAATACAACGACTGGAGTTTCAGCTGGCTTAAACTTAAGCTGGAACTTGTTTGATGGTGGTTCTGCAATCACTAATAACCAAAATGCAAAATTAAATTTAGAGATTCAAGAACTTCAAAAAGAGCAGCTAATTGTTGAAATTGAACGTAATTTTAATAATGCTTGGGATGATTATCAGAACAGGTTGACCATTTATGAGGTTCAAAATGATAATATCAAAACGGCTCAGAATAACTTTGAAAGAACTCAAGAACGATTTAAATTGGGTCAAGTGACTTCCATCGAATTCAGACAAGCACAGCTCAATTTATTAAATGCAGAATTAAGCCGAAATCAAGCCAAATATCAAGCTAAACTTTCAGAATTAACAGTGCTTCAAATTAGTGGAGAATTGTTAAATGTAGAATTTTAACTCACGCTTATTGTACAATGGAAGAACACTTTTTTCAATGTCCATATTGCTGGGAAACCATATCAATGCTTATGGATATTTCACAAGCCGAACAATCGTATATTGAAGATTGTGAAGTGTGCTGTAATCCTATTCAATTGACAATCAGGACTGAAAATAATGAAATTTCAAGTTTTGAAGCTCAAAACATTGAGCAATAGCTTGTTTTTAAAACATTGAAAATCAAATATTTGTATTTTTTTCGATGACTGACAATGCATTTCATCGAAAAAAGTTGGTAGATTATCGGTATTCTGCTATTTTCGTTATAGTAAATGTGCTCCCTCACAAAAATCTACTATTATGAAAACCGCTAAAATTACAATGTTGTTATGCTTGGTAACGTTATTTTCGTTTGCCAATATCACTACACTAGAAAAAGATGCATTAGTTGCACTTTACAATTCTACAAATGGAACATTCTGGAATACAACTTGGGATTTAAATAGTCCTGTTTCAAATTGGTATGGAGTAACTGTTGAAGATGAAAAAGTTGTAGCCCTTAATTTAGAATTCAATAATCTTGAAGGTGAACTTCCTGAAGCAATAGGGAATCTTGTAAACCTTAAAGAGCTTAATTTATTTAGAAATAACATTTCTGGAGGCATTCCAACTTCAATTGGAAATTTAAAAGCGCTTCAAGTATTGAATATTGCCTTCAATAAGCTAGATGGAGAATTGCCAAATACTATTGGTGATTTATCTTCTTTGCAAACGTTGCAATTATTCATGAACAATATGAAAGGTTCAATCCCTGAAACAATCGGACAATTATCACAGTTACAAACCTTAGAGTTGTATAATAACAAGCTTTCAGGAGTTTTACCAAACTCATTAGGTAATTTATCTCACCTTAAAGAATTACTAATAAGCAGTAACAATTTAACAGGGAAATTGCCACAGAGTATTGGAAATATGACACAATTAAAAGTATTGAGTGTGTTTGATAATAGTTTGTTAGGAATTGTTCCTAATGCTATATCAAGCCTGGTAAATTTAGAAGAATTGGTGTTAGCTAACAATGCTTTTTTTGGAAACCTACCCAATGATCTGGCCAACTTATCAAACTTAAAAGTGTTAATGATAGGTAATAACGATTTCAAAGGAGAGTTTGCACAGTTACAAAACCAGTTTCCACATATGGAACAATTTGATTTTGCTAATAATAATGATAAAGGCGTATTAGCGACTTTAGACACAGAAGATTAATAATTTTATAGTTTTAATTTTGATATAACTCTTGATGTAAAAAATTAAGAGTTATTTTTTTGCGTTTTAGTCTTGTTAAAATCAAAAAGCATTGTATATTTGCAGTCCTATAAATGATTGAGTCGGCATTATGAACCGAAAGTTAAAAGCTAAGAAAAAATCATTTATAATTAAATCGCGGGATAGAGCAGTAGGTAGCTCGTCGGGCTCATAACCCGAAGGTCACTGG
>JAAEZL010000193.1:2128-4276 GCA_018222875.1 Algicola sp. | reverse complement strand
CTAAATACCTGATCAAAAATTTCTGTTTTATCATGAATTATGGCATCACTATTTTGCCTGGAAACCAATGTTAAATCTTCATTATAATTTCTATCTGCGAAACTTTCATACATGACTTTTAGACCATCTGTAATTGCAATTTTAGAGACCATAGATTGATATGGCGCATAAAGAATTAAGTTTTTATCAATCGATTTGATTACACTTACTACAATTTGCGCTGTTTTCTTGTCTGTTGCAGCTAAATTATACAACGCTCCATGAGGCTTTACATGATGCAGTTTTAAATGCATAGGCTTTAAAACTTCAATCAAAGCGTTTATCTGTTCTTCTAAGGATTCATACAAATCTGAAGTAGATAGTTCTATGATTTGCCTTCCGAAGCCTTCTCGATCAGGAAATGATGGATGCGCACCTATTTTGACCTTATGTGTTTTTGCTAATTCTGAAACACGCGTCATTGTTTCAATATCTCCAGCATGTCCACCACAAGCAATATTACAAGAAGACAAGTAAGGCATCAGCAAAGCTTCATTTTCTAAACCTTCACCTAAATCACAGTTGATATCAATATTCTTCATTTTAAATAAAATTAAAGACTTTCAAAATACTCTTAACTCCTAAAAACAGCGTTATTGCTAAAATTATAAAACCTATTATATTTTGAAATAATGAGTTTTTATAAGCTCCTAATACGGATGATTTATTCATTATCCAAACTAAAAATCCAGCAATTACAGGTAGCAGTAAACCATTAGCAACCTGAGCAAATTTGATAATTTCGATAGATTTAAAGCCAACGGACGAGAATAAGACACCAAGTACTAAAATGAACATCCAGACACCTCTGAATTGTTTCGATTTCATATGCGAATCCCATCCTAGACACCCTGAAGCCACATAAGCAGCAGCTAAAGGCGCTGTTATTGCGCTTGTGATTCCAGCAGCAAATAATCCAACAGATAAAAATACGGAAGCATAATTTCCAAAAAGCGGCTCAAGTCCTGCAGCGAGATCAGCAGCATCATTAACTTCGAAAGATTTGATAGCTGCAGCAGAAATTATAATACACATCGACACAATTCCACCTAAAACCACAGCAATAATTGTATCTCTTTTCGCATATTTAAGATCCGTTTTGTGTTTCCATTTTTCTTTCACCAATGAGGCATGCAGAAATAAATTATATGGCACTACAGTTGTTCCGACTAAAGCAATTACAGTAAAAATACTATCGTCAGAAATTTTAGGAACAAAAAAGCCCTTTACTATTTCAGACACATCTGGCTTCGTCATTATAGCTGTGATTAAAAACGCAAGACTCATTAAAATGACGAGAGAAATTAAGGTTTTTTCAAGCACTTTGTAATTTCCAATATAAAGCAAGATAAAAGCGATAATACCAATTAGCACGCTAAACATATTCACGTTTACACTTCCAATAGCCACGATTCGCCTTCCAAATAAGTTCTCCAAACCCAGAATACTTCCGCTGATATTTCCAGCTTCATAAGCTGCATTACCAATAACAATTGCAGATAATATTAACAGTATCGCCACGATTCGAAGTAACGGATTAGAAATTTGTGAGCGAATCACTTCAGACAAACCTTTTTGAGAAATTATCCCCAAACGCGCTGCCATTTCCTGTAAAACTATGGTTGCTACAATAGACAAAACCATTGCCCAAAGCAGTGCAAAGCCAAAATTTATTCCAGCCAATGTACATACAGTTACAGTTCCTGGTCCAATAAAAGCAGCAGCAACTAATGGTCCTGGTCCAATATTTTTAAACCAGTTTTTAATCACGCTCTACAGAATTTAATGCATATATAGCAAAACTGCCTAACCAGTGTCCACCTTCATAACTATCACCAACAATATTTGGCAACGAATAATTGATATGCTGGTTCGCAATATTTTTCAAGTGATTGTATTCTGGCAAATCTCTAGCAATCTCATTCAAACTCCACGCTCTGGAAAAGTTAACACCATCAAGATGCACTAATTTTCCATCAGTTCTATCACTCACTTTTCCTGTTTCAAGCGTAAAATTTTCATCTTGTAATTGCGGTAAAAAATCGTTTAGCCAGACTTTAAACTGGTCTGCCGGCAATATACGTTTCATTAAAGCAGCCTCCTCTAAGC
>JAAEZL010000193.1:0-2118 GCA_018222875.1 Algicola sp. | reverse complement strand
ATCAAATCCTCCAGGCTCCCAAGCTATTGGACAATCAGCATCTTTATTATAAAAATCTTTGGCTCTTTCTTCTATCAGTGAAATCAATTCAGCATGTCCAACAGTTTTAGCATAATCGTACGCAAATGAAAGTCCGAATGCTGTATTTGGATGCTCTCCAACCCGAATTGGATAATTTAGCTTCGGCAAAAACTCTAAATACTTATCCACTATCAAGTCAGTCAGAGGTTGCAGATTAGCCTCTAACAGCCTTGCATCCGGATGATCCCAAGTGTGTAATTCTTCAGCCAGTTTCAGTAACCAAGCCCAACCATAGGTTCGTTCATAAGATGAATTATGTTTTCCGAAGAAATAAGATACTTCATTTTCAATATTCTTTTGTGATATGTTTTCAAGCAACATTGACATGATTTCTTGTCTGTTATTCAATTCAGGAAACTGCTTTAACAAACTCACTAAACTCCAGTGACCGTGAACCGAAGAATGCCAGTCGAAACAACCATAAAACGCTGGATGTAAAGCTTGAGGCGATTGCAGATCCTCATCGCCACCAATCACCTGATTGAGTTTGTTGGGATATTCGGTTTGAATACAATCTAGTGGCAATTGCGCTAAACGATTGGCTTGAGTCAAATCTAAAGTTGGAGTTGTTGCTTTTTCAATAGTTTGATTTTCTAAAAGCTTTGTTTGATTTTCAGTTTTTTGAGAATCTGCACAACTTAACACAACAGCCAAACATAATGTAATGAAGTATTTAGTTCTAAACATATTTTTATTGGTTAGAGAATTGACATTAAATATAATGCATTTGATGCAGAGATAATGGAAGAGCTTCTATAAGTTTCCTAAAATTGAGATTCCTGCTTATTCAGGAATTTACCCTAACCAACCTTCCCGATCCATACTTCTGTATTGAATAGCTTCGGAAATATGAGAGCCATTTATCTTTTCTGATGCTTCTAGGTCAGCAATTGTTCTCGCTACTTTTAAAATACGATCATAAGCTCTGGCAGATAAATTTAAACGCTCCATGGCTGTTTTTAGTAATTGCAATGAGGCATCATCAAGTTTACAGTAGTTTCGGATTTGCTTGGTATTCATTTGCGCATTGTAATGCACACTGTCAGACGATTCAAATCGCTTTGTTTGAAACTCACGAGCAGCAGTCACACGTTTTCTTATGTCTACAGAAGACTCCCCTTTTCGATCATCAGACAGTTTGTCAAATGGTACTGGAGTCACTTCAATATGAATATCAATTCGGTCTAATAACGGTCCCGAAACCTTACTCAAATACCGTTGCATTTCAGCAGGAGACGATGTTACAGGCGCATTAGGATCGTTAAAATAACCTCCTGGACTCGGATTCATACTTGCCACCAACATAAACGATGACGGATAGGTTACCGTAAATTTTGCTCTGGAAATAGTGACTTCCCGATCTTCTAATGGCTGACGCATTACCTCAAGTACTTCGCGTTTAAATTCCGGTAATTCATCTAAAAACAAAACTCCATTATGTGATAGTGAAATTTCTCCTGGCTGCGGATAGCTTCCGCCTCCAACCAAAGCGACGTTAGAAATGGTATGATGCGGACTTCTAAATGGTCGTTGTGCCATAATTCCTGTATGCTCTTTTACGCGACCAACCACTGAATGAATTTTTGTTGTTTCCAAAGCTTCGGACAAAGTCATTGGAGGTAAAATACTTGGTAATCGTTTCGCCAGCATTGTTTTTCCTGCGCCTGGAGGACCAATTAAAATAATATTATGTCCACCAGCAGCTGCAATTTCCATGCAGCGTTTAATACTTTCCTGACCTTTAACATCTGAAAAATCAAACTCAGGAAACTCTAAGTTTTTATAAAATTCTTCTTTGGTATTAATAATGGTCTGTGGAATCAATTCACCTTTATCGAAATGACAAATCACTTCCTTGATATTCTCAACACCAAACACTTCTAATCCATCGACAATAGCAGCTTCTTTAGCGTTTTGTTTCGGAAGAATAAACCCTTTAAACCCTGCCTCTTTAGCTTTAACAGCAATAGGCAAAGCGCCTTTTATAGGTTGTAAATTTCCATCTAAGGACAACTCGCCCATGATGAGATATTGTTC
>JAAEZL010000192.1 GCA_018222875.1 Algicola sp. | reverse complement strand
GGGTACGCAGTGCCATCATCAATTCCAATTTTCAATTTCCCGCCAAGCGTATCACAGTACTACGAAAGATTAACAGGAATAAAATTGAGCTTTAATCAATTGCCTTGCCTTGCCTTGCCTTGCCTTGCCTTGCCTTAGTATTAGTATAAAATACGCCCAAATATTTTAATCAGTTGGTTTAGGCTTGTGCAGTTCAGAAAAGATATAAATGGTTTAAGAGCCATAGCAGTAATAGCTGTTGTGCTATTTCATTTTAATGCGAGTTGGATGCCCGGCGGTTTTGCAGGGGTAGACGTGTTTTTTGTTATTTCTGGTTTCTTAATGACAGGGATAATATTTAGAGGTATTGAGCAAGAAAACTTTTCTATTTTGAAGTTTTATGTTGCGAGAGCGAACAGGATCATACCTGCATTAGCGGTTCTTTGTCTGGCCTTGTTAGTGTTCGGTTGGTTCTACCTTACTCCACTTGATTACAAAGTATTAGGAAAGCACGTAGGTAGCAGTATGGGCTTTTTATCCAATATCATATATTGGAGAGAGTCTGGTTACTTTGATGCTGCTTCACACGAAAAATGGCTTTTACATACTTGGTCTTTATCTGCTGAATGGCAGTTCTACATAATCTATCCATTAGTTCTTGTTGCTATGAGAAAGTTTATATCGTTAAAGGCTATGAAAGCGACTGTTTTAGTTGGAACGGTGTTGGGCTTTATCTTCTGTGTGATAGCAACCTACAAATGGCCTAATCCTGCTTATTATCTATTACCTACCAGAGCGTGGGAAATGATGATTGGTGGTGTTGCATATCTTTACCCGTTAAAACTCGCAGAGAATAGAAAGAAAGTATTTGAATGGGTTGGATTAGCATTAATAATTTTATCTTATATCTTTATTTCAAAAGAAAACTTATGGCCTGGGTATTTGGCTTTAATTCCTGTTTTTGGTGCATTTTTGATAATCCAAGCTCAAAGGAATGACAGTATTGTAACAGGTAATATTGTATTTCAATCATTGGGTAAGTGGTCTTATTCTATTTATCTTTGGCATTGGCCTATAGTTGTAGGTATATATTATTACTCTTTAAATGGTTTATTCATATATACAGGTGTTTTACTTTCATTACTATTAGGTTTTATAAGCAATAAATACATTGAGAGTATCGGTTTAGAAAATAACTTTAAATCTTTAATGCAATATTTTAAATGCAAGCCGATCTATATGACTCTATTTGTTGGTTTATTAGGTAGTTATACGTTTTTATCACAAGGTGTAGATGGAAGATTTGAAATTGATAATGAAAAGAAATTATTGATTAGTGAAATTAAAATGCCATTAAGAACAAACGGATATTGTTTTTATTCTTTTAATGATGGACAGGAAGAAATTAGTGAGGATGCAGGTTCTGATTGTTATTTAGGTGATATATCAAATAAGTCATCAACATTACTATTTGGTGATTCCTATGCGGGACACAATGAACCATTCTTTGATGAGATTTTTAAGAGAAATAATAAGTCATTTCAATCAATAGTTACTAATTGGTGTATAGCATCCTTTACAGATAACTTTACAGGGCCGAAAACTCATAATGCATATAAACAATGTTTAATTAACAGAAGTTATCTTAAGAAGAATCTGAAAAATTATAAAAATGTAATTTTTGCAGGTTCTTGGGATAGTGCATTGTCTAAAAATCAACTTGATGATTTTAAATTAGTCGTAGATGAAGCTTCTAATATGGGAGTTAATGTTTTTATAATGGCTGCTCCACATAGATATGAAAATAGCATCATGAAAAAGTTTTACAGGTCTATCTATTTTAATAGTGATTTTGATATCAATGAAGTGAGTGATAAGGATCATAAAATGAAAATTGCCAATTCACAATTAAAAGATCTATCTAAAAAATATGAAAATGTACATTTTATTGATAGAAAAGAACTTTTTAATGCTACTAATACATTCAGAATTAATAAACTGGAAGTACCATATAGTCTTGATGGTGGACATATTTCAATTATCGGTTCTAAATACTCAGCCCTACATTTTATGAATAGTGAAAATTATGTAAACACTATGAAGTATTTTAATTGATTTAATATAAACAAAATATATCAGGAAGATCTTTAATTGTTTCTTTTAATTTAAGATCTTCCATTTTAAAATAGAATACTTTCTTACTTCGGTCATACTTAGTATCTTTAATAAAATTATGCTTTGATAGTGTCTCTATGGCTGTATTAGCTGATTTTTGTTTTAACTTCTGACTCTTATCCTCAATGTCTAATAACTTAGCTATATGCGAAAGGTGAAGATACTTAGCGTGTGGCCCCATACTCATTAAAAACAGTGCGATTTTTTGAGAGTTAATTTTTAGTCCTTTCAATAAGCAGACATTAACAAAGAATGTATTGCTATTAGTATCAAAATAATCAAGGTTGATATTGTAAGTTAAGATCTCATTTTCTTTATCTAAAACAAAATATGAAAATATTTCATTATTAATTTGGTTTAAGAAATCCATTAGGTCATACTTTGATTCCCCTCTGAAAATCTTATATGTTTCTTGTAATTCCTTTATGCTTATTTCAATTGTTCTGTTTTCTTTTGTTCTAATTATTTCGTTATGAAGCAATATAGAAAATAGATAAAAATCTCTTGGTTTTTCAAATGACCTTATGAGGTTAGTATCTCTAACTGCATTTTGATTTAATAAAATTATTAACTTGTTTTTTTCAACTTTTGGTAATTGTGGTAGTTCATTATATTTATTCATAATATCCTCTTTTTGGAACGGTTGTGTAATACAATTATCATATATTTATTAAATGTAAATAGGCAATTAAAATTATTTTTCGCACTACGTGCGGATTATCAGAAATGCGCATAGCGCAATTGGATTTTAGTATTCTAAAAATAATAATAAATAAAATACTTAAAGATATATTAGGGTGTTTTATTAATGGCTAAATAATCTGATGTTTAAAGTAATAATTTAATGTGTGACTTTTTATTTTGGAACGGCTGTGGAATACACTTGGAACTATTGCGTGACATGATTGGAACAGTTATGGAATGATATTGGAACGGTTGTGGATATCTATCTAATTTTGATTGTCAAAGTCCCAATGTTTGACAATATTATAATATATGCTCATATGTTTAATGTATATACCAACAAACACGTTTGTATACTCACTATACAAACTTCGTTTGGTTCGCCCTACGGGGTTAAACAATCAAAAATTGTTTATACTGAAAATTATAAGGAGATTTCAAATGGAATTGAAAACAGTATTAAGATTTGAAAAAATAAAAAGCTACAATAATTTGAACTTATCAAATGCTCACGTATATAGATATTTAGAAACACCTAATGCTAACCCAAAAATAAGTAATAAAAAATTACTTGGTTCTGGAAATGTCGTTAGGGACGTAAAACGAAAGTTTGAAAAAAATAATATAACCCCAAGAAAAAATGCAGTGCTTTGTATTGAGGCTGTATTAAGCCTCTCGCCTAATTTTTTCCAAAGCAATATCAACACAAAAGAGTTTGCAATAAATGCTCGTAAATGGCTAATTAATGAGTTTGGGGATAACCTTGTATCCGCTGTGTTGCATCTTGACGAAAGGACTCCACATATACATGCTCATATTGTACCAATGACTGATGATGGTAGATTGTCAGCTCGTGAACTTTTTAATAAAAGAACATTGCCTGATTATCAAAAATCTTACTTGAATAAAATGAAAATGATTGAACCTAAATTAAAATACAATCAAGGTTCTAAGGCAGAGCATACGAAAATTAAAGATTATTATTCAATGATTAACAAGGAAATAGAAAATAACAAAGAATTGAAAAACAATATTTCAAGGTTAGAAAATGAACTCGAAGAAAGAGATGATAAAATATTCTCTATGGTTAATAGGGCAAAAAAGTTAGAAAAGTCAATAAAAGAACAAGATAATGAAATGTTTAAGCTGAAAAAGGTTATTGAACAACTAAAAGACAAAATTAAAGAACTTTCTAACCCAACTAAACCTGATAATGAAATTGAAAGTGAGTATGAATATCAACACCTTTTTCCGGAATTAAATCCAAATAACTTTCCTGATGAGATAAATAAAAGAAAAGATAAAAAAAGAAATAGATTAAGGAGATAGATTTCTTAATCTATTTCTTATATTTTATTCAAAAGAATAATCTTTTTCCGATGTGTCAATGCCCCAAAAATTAGCAGCCCTTAATATTTCTATAAATCTTCCATCCATC
>JAAEZL010000191.1 GCA_018222875.1 Algicola sp. | reverse complement strand
CCCTAAAATATTAAAAGGCGCTTCACCAATTCTGGCTTCAAATCGGTCTGGAGCAATGTATTTTCGCTCTGAAGGTATATAGATTAAGAAATCTCTCAACATACCAGGAACAAAGAATTCAGGATCAAATTTGGTTAAAAAGCGATTGGCTGTTATGACGATTTCAAATTCAACATCTAAGGCTGTCAAATATTGCGCATATACTTTTAGAATGCCATAATCACTGGCAGAACGATTGGCTAGAATGTAATCTAAATCGGAAAGCTCCTGATTATTATTCTTTACAATAGTATAATTCGATTTTATAAAAATATCAACAAGTGCAGCTTTTTTATAGGTGTTTAAATCTGTTTTACCTTCCACAATAGCATTGGCATCTTCTTTGGCTTGAGCTACAACTGTTTCCGGGAAAAACTGGCGACCAACATTATTTGAAACGTTGGTCCAGAACATATTTTGTGTAATGTTTTGATCTGGAAGAAAACATTGATAAACAACAGAAATATTGTTCGCTTTTGGTGTCGCATATTCTTCTTCAACCATTGCAGGAATGTTTTTAATGGTTAAGCGTTGCGCTTTATTACCATCAATTTTTACAGGTTCAAAAGTTTCAATAGTTCTATAGGCTTTTACATTAGACATGAGCTTTCCTGTAATGAATAAAAATTCAGCTTCTTTAATTTTATAATTCGCCTGAATAGTTTCAGAACCATAAATTTCAAAAGCTCTTTCAACAGTGTATAGGACTTCAATTTCAGAATTCATTTCTGCACCTTCAATCGCAAAAATTTTGAAATCTCCATATTCTTCAACATTGCTTACATCTTTAATGTTGTCTTCATTCAATAAAACTACGTTTCCTGACGGACTGATAGTTCTTGCTTTAACGCTAACCAGTTGTTTTACATCGTACATTGGGATGTAAACGGTGTTGGGTTGGGCAATTCCGTTGTCATCATTCACACGAATAATTGTATGTTTTGTTTCAAAAAGTCTAGGTTCTGAAGACACTTCATCAGAATGATACTCGACAATAGTTTTCTTTAAAATAGCTACAGAGGATGCTTCTTTTTCATCATCAGTGAGCTTGTGCAGTTTAGGTTTTTTTTGCCAGTCATAGGTTTTGTAATGTTGTGCAAAGCCATTAGAGACTGTTATTAATAAGGCAATCAGTGCAATTTTTTTAATCATTATATCTGTTCTAATATTATACTTTTTTTATACGCTTTTTGTAAACGTTTTATAAAACGATTCCAGTTTTCAAAATCTTGTGTTTCTATGCTTAATGTTTTAACGTAAATGGATTTTGTTTGTATGATAACACCATCTTTTAACTCATAATTTATTTTAAAACCATATTCTGGATCTTCAAAAGCAATCTCATCTGGAATGTAGCTCGCTTTATAGCCATCAGGAATTTCGAAATTAGTTGTAAAATGTCGTTCGAACTTGTAATCTATTTTTTTGCTGAATTTACGGTCTTTAATATCAACATCGCTGTTAGAGAGCGAGCGATCGATATTTAAATTCAGATAAATTTTATCTCCTATATTTCTGGTGTAGCTATCAATATCTAAATCATATTCTAAAACCAGAGGTGTACCTTTATTATCAAAATTCGTCTTAGTAATGTTGGTGTATTTTGTTTTATTATTTCCGAGTGCGAGTGTTGTATTGAGATATTCTTCTTCTGTTTTACTCTCCTTTTTATAAATATAATCTGAAACAAACTCTACCTTATCATAGCCTTTTAATGAACGTTTTTCAGACACTTTTACTGTGCCATTTTCTAAACGCATGTTTGAGGTAATATGTGTTACACTCTGGTTGGCTTGTTGCGCAGGAACTTTAATGATTTGATAATTGTCTTTATCTATTCCTACAAATGCCTCTTTAGTTTGAATAAACGAACTTGGCATTCCAAAAGGTACATAACTATCTGTAGCATCGAGAAAAATAGTGTCGTTTTCAATAATGGCTGTGGTAATCATGTGATTATCAACAGATGTTGTTGGTACTTTGTAATAGGAGTAAGGCTTTTTTCTGGAGCCAATCCAGGTTCTGTAAGCTTCAATGTCGACATAATTAAGCATTTCATACAATAAATTCGACATTGCTTTGCAGTCGCCATAACGTGTTTCGCAAGTTGCAGCTGCTCCTGTCGGAATAAATCCACCATAACCATCACCAAATGCGATGTAGTTGATATTGTTTTGTACCCATTCGAAAATCGCTTTTGCTTTGTCCTCTTTTGAATGTAATCCACTTATGATTTCATCTGTAATTTTATAAACTTGCTCTAAATCTGAAGTATCTACCTGATCGATTAAGCTAACGTACCATCTGTATAAATCTGATAAATCATTTGAAACACTTATTTTTTCACCGTTGTTTTCATAGTTTTTTATATAGAGTAAGATGTGAGGTAAGTAATACATAGGAGCTTCACTATCTTCTTCACCTTGAAACCCTTCAGTATTGTAAGCACTCCAGGTATAAATATTACTGCTTGCCGTTTCTTCTTTTGTAAAATCTAATGAAATCGAATCCGTATTGAATTCGACATAACCAATTTCAACATTTTTCGGGAACTCCACCGACAACTGAGCACTTTTAGTTGGCACATGAATAGCAAAATTAAAACCACCTAAAAACTGTGGCTCTTTAATAATGCGTTTATAGCTTAAATGTGTTTCAGCACCTTTTGCTACTGCTGGAAATATGAAACTTTTAAATTCGTCATCACTGTAAAACACCATATTGTCAAACACTTGCTGGGTTTCAATATAATCGACGTTTATTTTTTTATCCGTTTCTGGTAAATAGGTATAAGCTTCAATGTCTTTAATTTCTGAAAAACTGCTGTAGCCAATAGATTCGTTGGCAAAATACAACTTTTTAGAGCTGTTAAATTTTCCTTGTTCTGTAATATTCTGAACGATATTGAAGGAGTTGTTGTCAAGACTAATTTTTATGTGCTCATGTCTTTTAAGATAGATATAATCTTCATCTGAAAAATCCTGCGACCAGCATAAAAAAGGTACAAACAAGAAAATGAATAAAAATTTAGGCATTGTTTTGGGCGTTTTAATTCAAATATAGACTATTTATCTTTAACTTAGTTGTGTTAAAAATAGTATATAACCCATAGCTAATATCATACCAAAATGACTCCTACATTTGATAAAATTCACTTAAAATTTAAACTAAATGGCATCTCTTATGATCATGACGAACTGAAAGAAGTCGCATATAGTCTGGTCAAAGAAGGCGAATCCTTCGAAAAAGTTGCTGGTAACTTTTTACTCGACTGGCTGGATAATAAAGACTACGTCTTAGTGAGCACTTCAGGAACAACAGGATTACCAAAGACCATAAAAATAAGTAAAACACACATGGTCAATTCTGCAATTATGACAGGTGATTATTTTAATATCCAACCAGGTGATACAGCGTTACATTGTTTACCAAGCAGATATATCTCTGGTAAAATGATGCTGGTTCGTGCTATGATTTTAGGTTTAGAGTTAGACATGGTTGCTCCAACCTTACATCCAGCTTATGATGACGAAAAGCATTATGATTTTAGCGCTATGATTCCATTGCAACTTAAAAATTCGTTAAGTAGATTGGGTCATATTAAAACACTGATAGTAGGAGGAGCAAGTGGTTCAAAAAAGTTGACAGAAAGCCTTCAAGGACTAAAAACAAATGTATACGAAACCTTTGGAATGACTGAAACGATAAGTCATTTTGCCGTAAAAAAACTCAATCATAATACATCAAAAAGTAATGCTTTTGAAACGTTGCCAGATGTTAATATCTCTAAAAATAAAAATGACTGCTTAGTTGTTGACGCACCAAAATTAAGTGACCATACTATTGTGACTAATGATTTGGTTAATTTGATTTCAGATCATCAATTTGAAATTATTGGCAGGCACGATAATATGATTAATTCCGGAGGTGTTAAAGTATATCCAGAATTGATAGAGCTAAAACTTCAGGATTTGATTGAACCTCGTTTTTTTATTGCTTCAGAAACAGACAGTGATTTGGGACAAAAAGTAATTTTGGTACTTGAAGGGGAAACAGCAGAGTTTGATAAAGATGTGTTCTCACAATTAGATAAACATGAAGTTCCAAAAATGGTTTATACGATTCCGAAGTTTTTAGAAACTGAAACCGGAAAACTTCAGCGAAAAAAGATTTTAGATTCAGTTTTATCCTAATTTACTAATTCAAAGGCACCTGTCACTCATTCATCATTTTTTCAATAACAGTTTGGTTGTAAGTTTAAT
>JAAEZL010000005.1:53796-61209 GCA_018222875.1 Algicola sp. | reverse complement strand
CACTAAAGATTAGATTAGTGCGCTTTTTTAGAATTATTTATTTAAGAATTAAATTTCTATTTAATAATCACTTTTTGTGTTTTTTGCTGACCGTTATTTAAAACAGTAACCACATAAACACCGCCACTTAAGTTAGACACGTCAATACGATTTTCAAGTGTGTTATTATCAAGTTTAGTTGATAACACTTTTCTACCTTGAATGTCAAAAAGATCTAAGACCGTATTTTCTTTTAATTGTCCGCTAACCATTAATTCTCTAGAATTATTTAAAGCGAATATGTTAAGCGTGTCAAGATCATTTTCAATAGTTGATAGCGCATCTTCAGAAGTTCTCAAAAAGAAACGACCTGTACCAGATAAATTCGTATTAGGTGTGATTACATAATCTGAGTTATTTAACAATGTAGTAGTATTAGCAACCACATCATCAAGATATACGTTTACAGATGCAGGTAATGTAGTATCAGTAATACTAAATGTCAGTTGTTCCCCTTGGTTAGCGTTAACGCCTAATGGAATCGTTACATCGGCTAAATCAGATGCATTTAATGCCTGAAGTGCCATTGCAATCCCATTATTATCTTGAACTAAATGCGAATAGAGTGTGAAATCAGGAGCAGTTCCACCCCAAACTTCAGCATCGTAACCAAGATCGAAACCGAGACTAGCATTGTTATTGAAATAGAAATCAGTAGTGTACGAATTAGAATTAGTACTTGCACTTATTTTTAGGTAAATTAATTCAGCATTACGATTAGGTATGAAATCATCAGTTGTACCAGTAGAACGCATACCAGGTGTGAATTCTAAATCGTAAAGTGTTGCATTTGTTGCATCAGCACTTACAAAGAATCCCTGGCCAGGAGCCATTACAGTAGAAGCAGTCGTAGTTGCTAAGTTGTAAATCGTCCAGCCATTTAAAGCATCACCATCATAACCGTAAATAGCGGCAGAACCAGCCTCAAATAATTGAAGGTTTGTTGCACCTCCTACATCATGATTTAAAAATGCCTGTACATTTAAATAGGAAGGATAAGGGTTTCCGACTAAATTCCATTTTGCAAATTCAGGTCCCGAATTAATAATGTCTACTGCAACAGTTCCATTTTCTGATGTTCCTTGAAACGTTACAAAACTATTATTAGAAGTAGCAGCTCTGTACCCAACTCCAGCATCAAGAGTTGTAGTTTCAGTTCCAGCCCAAGTTATATAGTCTCCAGTAGTTTTATCAAATGGACCAAATAAATATAAGGTTCCATTATTCAATATGTTAGGATTGTTTGTAGCAAAAACATCAAACTGCTGACCAGTTAATGGAGCAGATACTAAATCATTACTACCAGTACTTCCAGATCCATTAATGTTAATATGACGTTGATATAAAATGATTCCTAGAATGTCACCATTACGAATTAAACTCGAATAACTTGTAGAAGTTGATTGTAATACCACTGGTCCCACATTATTTAGTGTAGCACCTGCATCAACAGTTAGGCTTGAACCAGGTTCTATAAAAATAGCATTACAAGTTGTGTTAGTATTAATAGTAGCATCACCAGAAGTAATCATAAAATCATCTGAAGACGTAGAAGCGCCATTAGGATCACTTGGAGACCATGTGCCATTAAATGTATAAACAACTGGAGCTACATCTTCTACTTTGACATCATCAATATACCAGTTATCCCCATCATCTTGTTCCATAACAAAGGCAATGTAGACTGAAGTGTCACTTGAATAAGCAGTAAGGTCTAGAGTAAACAGACCATAAGTTGTGGTCAAGTCTGCTTCAGTATATGTTTCTATTGTTGTAAAGGAAGCAATGTCTGTGTCAGTTGTGGATACTCTAATAGTATACGTTGTGCCATAATCTGGACCAAATGCTTGTCTCGCATAAAATGATAGTTCAGGACTTGTTAATCCGCTTAAATCTAAAGCAGGAGTAACTAACCAGTCTTGTGCGCTGTTTGCCACGTTTTCATATCTCACAAAAGCTGCAGCTGAACCAGTATTTGCAGTGCCTGTAGTTTCCCAGTCGTATATTGTGCCTTCGCCATTAGTTCCTCTAAAGCTTGTCCAGCATTGAGGAGGTACGCCACTTTCAAAACCTTCTTCAAAAGGGAAAGAGGTCACAGATACTAAACAAGGATCGCCTAATGTTGTTTCACTAGCAGAAGGAACTGTTCCATCCGTTTTAAAATCTATTAATGCTCCAGAGTTTGTATACGAATAAATTTCGAAGTCGTATAACGTACTTGCTGTTAATCCTGTTACAGTGTAGGTTTCTACACCAGGAGCAACTTTTACTTCAAATTCGTCATCAGACCAATCCGTATCGTCAGCTGGTTCTGTACCGTCAGCCGGAGTAAAGAAAGAAGCAGCTCCAGTTTTACCAACAATTAAAAAGCCATTGGCTGGTTGCGCGCCATCATTATCTGACCATGTTAAAGTAATTTCAGAATCTGAGTCAGCAGTCGCAGTAAAAGACGTCACATGATTTGTTGGTTCTCCAGCAGGATTCACAGTTAATACTCCAGAAACAAAACTTGAACCGTCCCAGAAATTACCACCATCACCATCAGAGATATCGTTACCGCCATAAACATATGGACCACCATCGACACTAAACCTACTAACGTAATAATAGGTTCCCGGAGTAAGTGAAGCACCAATATCTAAAGAATGTTCATCATTACTCCCAACGTCACCTAAATACGGAGCAGTTGTCCATGTCCAATCTACAGTTTCAAAATCGGCAACTGTTGTTGCATCAACAGCGCTAACTCCAATTTCTGCGGTAATATTTGTTCCTTCACCTGCGGCATCAGTATTTCCAGCTTCAAAAATTTGCGCATAGACTGTTGCTGTATTTCCTGTGCTTATCGATGCAGTACCAGGGAATTGTAAATTCACAAAATCAGGGAAGTTAGGAGTACTTGCGTTTATTACAATTGTACCAGTTGTAGTAGTGGCAGTTGTAGTTACGTTAAAGGCTGTCGCTCCAAAAGTTATGTTGTATGCTCCAGATGCGATATAGTATGTTCCTGCAGAAAGTCCTAATTCGGTAAGAGAACCTAAAGTTCCAGTACCACCATCATCGTCATTTCCAATTAAATTTCCGAGGGAATCATAAAGTCCGATTTCAGTATCTGTAAACCCAGTTGTTGTTTCATTATCGACTGTGATTTCAGTGCATCCACCGTCATAAATTAATTCCACCCAAACAATATCATTAGTGCTGGCATCATAAGCACCACTGTAGGTGTCTGAATCTCCACAGCCACTAATGTTAAATGTTGCAACAGTTGTAGGAGCAGGAGGAATTACATCTAATTGTCCTGAAACAAAACTAGAACCATCCCAAAAATTACCACCATCACCATCAGTGATATCATTACCTCCATAGGCAAATACACCACCATCAACTCTAAATCTACTTACATAGTAATAACTACCAGCAGGTAATCCTGAACCAAATTCGACACTGTATTCATCATCATTACCATATTGAGCATTCCAAGATGCAGGAACCCAAGTCCAGCCAGGAGAAGTAAAGTCTGCTGTAGTCGTGGCATCAACAGTATTGTATCCTATCCACGCTTCAACATTAGGATTTGCTCCACCAGCTTCTGTAAAACCAGCGTCGTATATTCTACCAAAAGCAGTAAAGTTTCCACCTTCAGCAATTGACCCACTAGCTGGGAATTGTAAATTACAATAATCTACAGTTTCAGATGAAGGTATTGCATTGACATTAAATTTACCAACATGGAAATCATAATCTTGGCCACTAGAAGTACCATTTGAGGCCCAAATTGCAAACTGTACATTTCCAGAATACGATGTTAAATCTTCCACATAATCCGTTCCTGTAAAAGCAGGTTCATTACCTGTATTCCAGGTTGTTAAATTACTCCAAGTTGAACCACCATCTGTACTAATTAATAATTGTACTTCATCATCGGCTCCCATAGTATCATCGGTGTCACCATCGTTGTAATTTGTAACCGCTATGTTAAGTTCTAACTGGAAAGGACCACCAGTTGACAAATCAAATGTTGGTGATATTAACCAATCTCTTATGGCTGTAGTTCCATATATATTTATTCTATTACTAAATATTGCTGCTCCGTAATTATTATCATCACCTGTTCCAGAATTAGTCCAGTTTGAAGTGCCAAATCCAGAAGGACCAGCAGCGACTTCACCACTTGTCGCTTCGTCCCAACATGTATCAGGAAGATTAGACGACATGTCAGCTATATAATCTGGTACTACTGCTCCACAAGGTGTTGTAAAGTTTTGTGGACCTACCCATGGACCGTAATCTGTACCACCACAGTAAGATCTTACAAAAACTTCATAAGCTGTTTCTGGAGAAAGTGAACCTACTGTGTATGGAGGAGCAGAATCTGTAGTAGCATTAATAGGAGTTCCAGAATCACCAGAACCTGGATTAGCTACTGCAACCTCTTGAACTATAATTTCCCAATCTGTTTCAGCAGAACCACTAGGCGTCCAGCTTACTGTAACATCTGAAGCGGTAAAACTATCAACATTTAAACCAGAAATAGGAAGACAAGCAGGTGGAGCACCATCAATATAATTAAATTGAATATTTGGTCTGTTTCCATTGGCCGTTACAGTATTTGTAGCACAAGCTGTACTACCATCTACTCTGTAAAACCTTGAACCATTTGTTTGTGTCGTTGTTCTTACTTGACCGTATGGTCCAGAAAACGGATTTTGTCCGTCAGAGCAAACCTCTACAACTACGTTATCAACACCATTCCAAACAAAATTAGTGTCAAATGCTATCATATCGAAAACACCTGCAGCTGTTACTGTTGGGTTGTAATCAAAAGCATTTTTAACAACCGTTGTTGCAGATGCATTATGCGAGATCGAGTTAGTCGCCGTAGTATGACCCATTTTAATGGTGTAACCCAGTAAGTTTCCTCCATTATAATCACCTGCGATAGACCAGCCTAGCGCTGTAATTTCATCAAAGGGTGTTAAAGAGGCACTTAATTCAGCAGCCGTATAAACGACCTGATACCTAAATGCATTGTAATAACCGTCAATTGGATCAGATCCTGTGCTTGTTGTAGTACTGGTACCAGTGCCAATAACGATAGTTTGCGCATTAGATTGCCAACAAAAAGCAAACATTACTAATGCAATGAATGTAAATTTTTTCATAAAAGATGTAATTAAGTATTAAAGTTTACAATTGTCTTAATGCAAAGAGTAGGTGCTTTGTGAGTTTTGACAATCCGTTGTGAATTTTAGGTTAATTTTACATTAATCCTAATTACAAATATATAAAAATTAAGGAGTTAAACATTATCTTGTTAAGAAATTGTAAACTTCCTAATAGGATATTTTTCTTAGGAAGGTTCAATTTTAATTCCAAAAAATAAAAAAGCGCACTAACTATTAGTGCGCTTCTTATAATTGAATGAAATGTTAGTTTGTACTTCTATTTTAGAATTACCTTTTGAGTTTTCTGTTGACCGTTATTTACAACAGTTACAATGTATACACCAGCACTCAAATGAGACAAATCAATACGATTTTCAAGCGTATTGTTATCAAGTTGAGTTGAAGCTATTTTTCTGCCTTGAATATCAAAAAGGTCTAAAGCTGTATTTTCTTTTAGTTGGCCACTAACGATTAATTCCTTAGAGCTATTTAAAATGAAGATATTTAACATATCTAAACTGTTCTCAATCGTTGATAAGGCATCTTCAGAAGTTCTTAAAAAGAAACGACCTGTTCCAGACAAATTTGTATTAGGAGTGATGACATAGTTTGAGTTGTTTAATAATGTACTAGTATTTGTAACTACATCATCAAGATACACATTCACAGATTCTGGTAGAGTAGAATCAACAATGCTAAATGTTAGCTGCTCACCTTGATTTGCATTGACTCCTAAAGGAATTGTTACATCACTTAAATCTGAAGAATTCAGAGACTGAATGGCGAATTCAGAACCAGTATTGTCTTCAACTAGATGAGAGTATATAGAAAAATCAGGAGCAGCGTCTCCCCAAATTCCACTATCATAGCCAGGATCTAATCCTAATGATGAATTCGTATTAAAATAAAAATCAGTTTTAAACTCTGCTGTGTTTGAGTTCAATTGAAGCATAACATATATTAATTCGGCATTTCTTCCTGGGATAAAGTCGTTAGATGTCCCTGTACGTCTCATACTTGTGGTAAATTCAATATTACCATCTGCTTCAGCTGCAACAAAGAAACCTTGTCCTGGAGTAATAACACTTGAGCTGGTTGTATTTGATAGGTTTAATATAGTCCATCCATTTGAAGCATCGCCATCATAGCCATAGATGCCTACATTTGTTTCATCTAATAAAGCAGCATTTGACGAATTATTAAGAAAGTCCTGAACATTAATATAGGATGGATAAGGGTTTCCAATAAGATTCCATTCTTCAAAGGCAGGTCCAGAATTTGAAACCGCAACACTCACCGAAGCCGAAGAAGATTGTGTACCAGTGAAAGCTAAAGTTGTACCAATATTTGTAGCGGCTCTATACCCAATACCATTTGTTACTGTTGCAGAGGTAGCATCGGTATAATTTTCATATGCACCTGTTGTTTTGTTAAATGGTCCAAATGCATAGGTCGTTGGGCTAGTAGCACCATTATCTAATAATCGAGAAGCATTATCAGTTAAAAAATTTGACCATGATTGACTTTGCACTGGTGAGGAAATTAAATCATTTCCACCAGCGTTGGAATTTACATACCTGTTATAGATAAAATTGCCAGAAAATCCACCATTGGTAATTAGACTTGGATATTCTGTACTTGTCGACGTTAAATTTAAAGCTCCAGAAATAATCAAATCTCCTGTAATAGTTAAATTACTCGATTGAAGAACATTTACAGTACTGCCACTTTGGATATCTAAATAGGGAGCAGTGGTATCACCAGAAACGCTTACAGTACTGTTTTCTGTAATTGTATACAAGCTATTGAATTCTAAAGAATTCACAAATAAATTTCTCTGTCCTGATCCGCCATCACCATTTGTTCCAGCACTTACGTTATAAAACCTAACGTTCTCAATAGTTCCTGGACTGATACTTCCAATAGTTCCGCTTTGTGAACCTGATAAACCTCCTGATCTTACAGCAGTCCATGAAACATCAGTTGCATTTTGAGTAAATGTAAATGTTATGACTGTATTTGAATCGTAAGCGTTTGAAAAGAGTCCACTTGTTCCGGTTATGTTGTATGTATCGCCAGAAGTATTAAAATTAATAATGGTCGCATTAGATGAGTTTCTCAAGTCGAAACCCTTATTGCCATCTCTAAAATTAACACCAACGGAAACTGTGAACGAATCGCCTTCTTCCATAGATTTTGGCATGGT